>CAZBNW010000005.1:0-60963 GCA_964493385.1 uncultured archaeon
TACAAAAATCATTCATACCCTCAACAGCTTTAGAAAAATACCAAAAAGATTCGGGGATTTCAGGATTTCCAAAATTACAGCAGTTTACCATGGCCATGGGTCTTGCTCCATTTGCTATTAAATTCCCACCAACTTCAACTAATCCACCTTTAGCCCCTTCGTATGGATCTAAAAAGCAGTGTTTTGAATTAACACCAACACTAGCAGCTATAAATTTATCCGTACCAATGATTCTTAGAACACCAGAATCTCCTTCTCCACATTTCACAATTGATCGAACACCGACTTCATGATCATATTGTCGGTAAACCCACTCTTTACTACATATATTTTCTGATGCTATTAATTTATAGACAATTTCATCTAATCCTAAAGATGGTTTTGGAGTTTTTTGAACTAATAATTCATCTAAATAGGAAGGTCGTTTTTCTTGCCGTTTAAAAGCAGGAGATTCAGATAAAGCTTTTGAAGGGATATTTACAACAAGGTCATCACCATTAAATACCTTAAGAACTTTTGAGTCATCAGTTCTACCAATTACAGCAAAATTCATTTCAAATTTTCTAAATACATCAAGAACTGTCTCTAATCCCTCTGGTTTAACGATGAAAGCCATTCTCTCTTGTGATTCAGAGAGCATAATTTCATAAGAATTCATTCCGGGTTCTCTAGTAAAAACTTTTCTTAAATATACCTTTGCTCCAGTATTCCCGTCACCAGTTAATTCACTTGTTGCACAAGTTAAACCCCCTCCACCAAGATCTTTCAACCCCCTTATAAAACCAGTTTTTATTGCTTCTAAAGTAGCTTCAATAATCATTTTTTTAGTAAATGGATCACCAATTTGAACAGCTGGGCGATCTGCTTCAGACATTTCAGTTAAAGTACGAGACGCAAATGTTACTCCATGAATCCCATCTCGCCCAGTGGATCCCCCCATTAGGATTACATAATCACCAGGATTATAAGCTCTACTAGGAGCATGTTCAAAATCTTCTATTGTCCCTAATCCTATACAAGCAACGTTTACTAAACAATTACTTTCAAAACTGTCATCAAATTCAACTTCTCCTCCTATTGTTGGTATTCCTGTACAATTGCCATAATCAGCTATACCTTTTACAACATATTTAAACAACCATTGAGAATGTGGATTATCTTTTAAGTGCCCAAACCTTAATGGATCTAATAGAGCAATTGGTCGAACACCCATACATAAAATATCTCTTATTATTCCACCAATTCCAGTAGCAGCCCCATGATAAGGTTCAATTGCTGATGGATGATTATGTGATTCAATTCGAAATGCTAAGGCATATCCATCTCCGATATCAATTACTCCAGCATCTTGTCCGGGACCAGCCAATACATAGTCATAATTTGCCTCAGCATCCTCAAATATCTTTAATTTCGGTCGTGATGACTTATAAGAACAATGTTCTGACCACATGACATCAAATGCACCTAGTTCAGTAATACTAGGTTCCCTACCCAGTAAATCCTTTACTCTTTCAAACTCTACTTCAGTCATCTCTACGTTTGCTTCTTCTCCATTTAATTTTACCTTAGTCATTAGGAGGTCCTCCGAGTTATAAATTCGATTATAGATTCAAAAAACAATTTTCCATGATTAGTTCTTTTTGGGCTTAAGATTGCTTCTGAGGCACGTTCAGGGTGAGGCATTAATCCAACGCAATTTTGTTCTAAATTACAAACTCCTGCAATATTTTCTAATGAACCATTGGGATTAGCATCATCAGTAAATTCACCTTTCTCCGTAGAATATCTAAAGACAATTTGGTTATTTTCTTCTAATTCCTTCAAGATATCAGTAAAATATCGACCTTCTGAATGAGCTATAGGTAAAGCAAGAACATCACCCAAATTCATTTTATTTGAAAATGCAGTATTATTATTTTCTACTTTAAGATTTACCCATTTGCATATAAATTTGAGAGAATCATTTTTTAATAATGCACCTGGAAGGAATTGGGCTTCAGCTAAAATTTGAAAACCATTACAAATACCTATAACAGGTTTTCCGTCTTTAAGCATTATTTTTGCTTCATCTATTGCCGGACTATGGGCAGCAATAATTCCACCTCTTAAATAATCCCCAAATGAAAATCCTCCGGGTAAAATAACACCGTCATATTTAGATTCTTTAAAATAATTATGCCAGACTAAATCAACATCAACATGAATAATATTTTTTAAAACATGTATAGTATCCAAATCACAATTAGCTCCCGGAAATTGGATTACTGCTATTTTTATACTCATAATTTCTTAAGATTCTCTTTTTAATTTTAAGATTCTGAAATTTTGAGTTACCGGGTTGTATATTCTCAACTTATTTAATAAGTCTTCGACAATATCTTTAGCTCGCTCTTCACTTTCACTATTAAGATTAAATCTCAGATATTGTCCACTTCGAACGTTTGAAACCATATCATAACCTTTTTTTGCAAGTAGATCACGTTTTATTGTTTCACCTACAGGATCACGAGCTTTTTCTTTATTAGTTATAATAACTTCTACAACAAATTCTTGACGATTCATTTATAAAAAAAGAGTTTGTATATATTTTTATTAATTCTTATTAACTTAAAAATAATGCTCATCGACAAAAACGACAAGAGTTAGTTTTTCTTCAATTTTGTTTAAGTAATTACTCTAAGCTAAACCCCAAATTTCTAAGAGAAAAAATTATCGTTGAAAGTAAAATTAATATAATAAAAATTTGCACACACCAAGGAGTATAAGTTCTTTGAGTATGAGAAATAAATTATATATACCCTAAGCTTATAATTATTGCGAGTATTAGAGCTAACAGACCGAATATTAAAGCAAATTTACTTCGTTTGGGTATAACAGTTGCTTTAAAATCTTCATTTTTTTCTTGTTTATAGCTTTTGAGATCTAGTATAAGATATACAAAGCTAAGCACGAATAATGTAAAATTAATGAATAAGAGAATTAAATTAAACATAATACGATAAAATACTGCGAATTATTATTTAAACTTTTCTTAAATGCTATAAATAATTGGCTTCCTTTAAACTTTCATAAATCCTTTTTTTTACATCTGATACATCTGCTTTAAATTCTAATCCCGTAATTTTCTTATAACTTCTCATATACCTTTTTGCTAATTTTATTTTGATATCTTCGGAAATTGGAGGAATTTCTTCATCTTGTTTGATATCAGGAAAAATATCGGGGTAAGTTTCCATAAGCCATCCTCTAAAGATTTCTTTATCTAAAATTTCGGGGGTGTCTCCTTTTTCAAATTTTTCGTCATAGGTATCGAGGATCCAGAATCGAGATGAATCTTGGGTGTGTATTTCATCAATAACCATTAATTCACCTTCTTTTAATCCAAATTCATATTTTGTGTCTACTAAGATAAGACCATTCTTTTCACAAAAATCTTGTCCAAATTTAAATAATTTAAGCGCAGCTTCTTCCATCTCTTCATAAACGTCCTTTTCAACCATTCCTTTTTTTAATATCTCTTTTTTTGAGAGATATATATCATGTCCTGACTCTGCTTTTGTAGAGGGTGTTATGATAATATCATCAAATTTCTGATTTTTTTTCATTCCTTTAGGAGGCATTATACCTGAAGTGGATTTCCCTTTGTTATAATCGCGCCACATACTTCCAGTTAGATATCCCCTTATAACTACTTCAACTGGGACTGTCTTACATTGATGAACAACAGCTACATTAGGATCCGGAATATTAATAATGTGATTTTTAACAATATCTTTAGTTTTTTCAAACCAGAAAGATGAAACCTGGTTTAGCATTTGTCCTTTAAATGGAATTGTAGTTATTACCCTATCGAAAGCACTCAAACGGTCTGTTGCGACAATTATTCTTATATCTTTTTTTATATAATTGTCTCTAACTTTTCCTCGATATAATTCCCCTAAATTAGAGAAATCTGTTTCCTTTAAGGTGTAGTTTAATTGCTCCTTAATTATATTATCAATATTCTTAGCAACCATGGTAATTATTAATTGAGAAATCCATAAAAATCCTTATTATTAATAAAGAAATAAAAATTAGGTCAATCTACATTGACAGAAATTCCACATTTATTACATCTTTTTGTACCACGGAATAATGGATTGCTACATTCAGGACAATGATATCTCATTTCCTCCCGTTCTACCCATTTTTCGGTACCTAATTCTCTCCATTGTGGAATCGCTCTCATTATAACTTTTTTTCCAACAGGGATAGGGAATCTTTTAATATTCTTACATGGCCATTCATCACACTGATAACATCCTTCTAATTCTTTGTCTTTTACGCAACTCTTGATAGGGCAAGTTTGGCAGTATCCAAAGACAATTTCCTCAGAAAGACAACCCAGACATTGAATATCATCTACAGTTTCTGCGAAAGGTTTATAAACTTTAACCAACCTTTCTTTAAATTTTAAAATATTATCTCTATGAGCAATATATATTGCACATACACCACAATATAATCCACAGGGAGCTAAGAGAGCTTTATTCATATTAGTCATTTTAGATTCTCATCTTTTTATTTTTTGTAATAAATTCCATTATTAAATTCTTTACTTGAATATTTTCTTTTATTTTTTTCCATTTTTCTTATAAATAATTGACTTAAATCCAAGTCTAAAATATTAATAAGACTTATAAGATAAATAAAAACATCAGCAATTTCATCAGAAATATCTGTAAGGAGTTTCTCATCATTCCTAATTTCTTCTTTTTTGTAATCTTTAAAAAGTAGCAGTTGAGATAATTCTCCTGCTTCACAATTTATAGCTTGGACTAAATTCTTGGGAGTGTGATATTTACTCCAATTACGGTCTTCTACAAATTTTTTCACTTCTTTTTTAAAAAATGAAATTGATGTATGAAGATCCTTACAATTATTATTTTCATTCATAATAAATCAAGTGAAACGGATTAAGTGAAATATATGTATTATTCACTTAAGTTTTCTAATAAATTCCATTATTAAATCATTAATTATGTCTTTTCTCTGAGCAGGAGCAAAATGCCCAGCCATATCAATAATATTTAATACAGAATTTGGAATCATTCTATGTAATTCTTCTGACATCTGCTCTGGAACAAAATTATCAAGCCTTCCCCCAATTATTAGAGTAGGGCAACTAATACCTGATGGGTCATATTCCTTTATTTCATGTATCATTCGAAAAATTTGGTCTTCAATTTGCATATATAATTGATCTTTAGTTAAATTTAATCCTGCTAATGAATCAGATAAAGCAGTTATTATATAAGGGACTGTTTTATCTAATATTTTTTCAACAGAATTAGCTAAAACTTCTAAAAAATTCATTCGGATAAAATAGGGAAGCAAATTGTAAAAAATGTTTCTGACAACATTATCAATCATGATATATCCTGAATTTAAAAGGATAAGAAATTTGATATCATCAGGGTGCTTCATTGCAAATAGCTGACCAATCATGCCACCAACAAGAGAATGTCCTATTATTCCAAATTTTTCATTTATTCCTAAATACTTTAGAAGATCTTCTAAATCTCGAATGATATCATATCTCAGATTTTTAGAAAGATTTAATTCTGTAGGGTGATCACTCCTCCCATGCCCTAGTGCGTCAAAAGCTATGATTTTATAATTTTCTTTCAATATTTTTATTTGAGCTTTGAAAAAAGAAGCAGATGATGCGAAACCATGAAGTAAAATAATGGTACAATCCTTTGAATGTGGGTTAATATTCTCATAATATAGATTGTAACCCTCTTGGTTCTTGAAATAAGGCATGTGAGATAGATACCTATAATATTCTATAATTTCTGAAATAAAAGATTCCAAAAATACTTTTCTAAATTTCAAAAATAATAAGAAATATGGGGTTTACAATAAAATTTTTACACAGTTCAAAGTTCATTGGAAATGAATTAATGAATATTTTTCACATTTAAGAATTAAAAAAAAATAATGTAAGAAAGTCTAAAGATCTTTAGTTACTCGCTTCTTTCCATAAATGTCTAGAAGAGCTGGCATGAAAATCCTATTTAATTTTTTATATATTTTTAAATTTTCTTTAATTGGATTTTTAATTGTTGGAAATCTAACCATATTTTCAATAGCTTTCTCAATTGTATCAAATCTCTTACATCCAAAAAATCCTAAAATTGCAGCACCCATAGCGGCACCATCTTTAGTCTCTGGAACTAATATTCGTCTTGATGTCACATCAGCAAAAATTTGAGCTAATAAATCACTATTCATTGCTCCTCCGTCAACTCTCAATTCAGTGGTTTTTGCTCCACCCATTCCTTCTGTCAATTGGAGATACATTCGAGCTCCTAGAGCCGCAGTTTCCATTATTGACCTTATCATATGTGCTCTAGTATGATTCCAACCTAAACCGTGAAAAGTTCCTTTTCGGAATATGAATAAGGGAAGAAATAGCAATCCTTCACTTCCGGGGGGTACTGTAGCTGCTTCTTTAGCCAGCATATCATAAACATTGATATTCTTCTCTTGACTCTCTTTAATTTGTAATTGCGAAAAATTCTCTGCAAACCATTTTAATGCAGTACCTGTTCCTGGAGTTATTCCCTCAATATTCCATTTTCCCTTAATAACAGAAGGTAATGAAAAAATAGGAAAATCTCCAGCAGAATCAATGGGCTTATCTACAACATAATCCACAAACACACCCGATCCAGCAGTAGCTTTAGCTTGACCATTATCAATCACACCTAAACCTAATGCTGAACATTGTTGATCCCCACCACCTAATATAACTGGAATATTTTTCTTTAAACCTAAAGCATCCGCAGCAGTATTAGTCAACTCACCAATGATTTCACCAGGTGTATGTACTTCTGGCCATAATTCTATTGGTAAATCAAATGACTCTGCTAACTTCTCATCCCATTTAAGTGTATTTTTATTTAAAATCCCGAAAATTCCATTTGTGGGGTCAGTAACACATTTTTTACATAATTTCATATATATATAGGTATCTGGTTGGATAATTTTAACTGCTTTACTAAATAAATCTGGTTTATTATTCTTAAGCCATAGAATTTTCGGAATACATCTTCTAAGATCTACCTCTCTTTTCCACTCTATTGCTGTAGTTTCTTGTCTTTCATCCATCCAAGTTAAAGCAGGATGAAGTATTTCTCCTTGTTTATCAATAATAGTAACTGTATCTCGAAGAAATGTTGCTGATATTCCAATAATATTTTCAGGACTAATTGATTTTAATACTTTATTACATGTATTTCTAAGAGCATTCCACCAAATTATCGGATCTTGTTCTGAAATACCAATGGGCTGTTTCACAACGGGATATTCCTCATAAGCGTATGCAATTACTTTTCCATTAATATCAAAAATAATAGTTCTTGCTCCAGTAGTCCCAACATCAAAAACACATATCAAATCGCTCATATAATCACTCTATACAAATTTAATACTTATAATTTTTTATAATACTTTTATTAATAATTCAGATATATCCAATATATTATATTTTTCTTTTTCTGTTTCATATATTCCATATGCTAAGCCTAATTCACAGAGAGGACATGCAGATATGAAAATATGTGCTTCTGTTTCCTTTAATTCATTAACTCTATTCCGTGCTTCTCTAACAGCCAAATCCTTATCTGCCCAATGAGCAGTACCACTCCAACCACAACAATGGCTATACTCTTTGTTATAGATTGGTTCAATAACTTCTATATCCGGGATTTTGTTAATTATCCCTCTGATTGATTCTGTATCTTTCAGATTCCTAGCAATAAGACAAGGATCATGGATGGTAATCTTTTTATATTCTTCTGGAATATTATTCTGGAGTCGTAATTTTCCATCGTCTATTAATTTCTTAAAATATTGAGCAGTATGCAGTATTTCTTTTTCAATTTTGATTCCCGCTTTTTCATATCTATTGGTTAGAGTTAAAACGCAGCCAGGACAGTCTGAAATAATGATTTCAGCACCAGTTGATTCAATGAGTTCTTTATTTTTATTAGCAAACTCTTTAGCAGTTATTAGATCTCTAATATTAAAAGCTGGACCACCACAACATACTTTTTTATCAAGATTGGTTGAAAATTTAATTCCAGCTTTTTTCAATATTTCCATATTTGCTTTTATTACTTCAGGGAATTTCATTGATTCACATCCTATATAATAAAAGACTTCATCATTACCATCGGTCTCTATGTTTTCTATCCCTTTTTCTTTATAAGTTTCATAAATATTGTATTCTTCTATAGTATTGGTTTTTTTTAATTTATTTATCTGCTGTTTACAGTAATCTGGCATCAATCCTTTGTCATTTAAATCATCTCTCACAGTCTCTAAAAGTGATACAACAGAAAATTCAAAAGGACACCAGACTTTGCAGTTTTCCTCATTAGAACATTTATACATAAGGTCAATAAAATCCTTATTTTCTTTTTTCGTTGGATCTATTTTTCCTGTTGTTAAATAATAACCAATTCGAGCCTTATAAGCAGGGCTCATGGTTTCGGTTAAAGAAGTTTGTAGCGTTCCACAATCAAATTTACACACATTTGGACAAAGCATACAGTTCACTAAGTTCTTTATATCAGCTTTATAATCCCCTTCTGGGAAATAGTTCTTATCGCGCATTCGGAAATTTTTCATAAATATCTTTTTAATGTCGCGATCCATTTTTTGAATAAATGGACCCACCCATTTATATTTCTTTAAGATTTCACTCATTTAATTCTCACCTCATTCTTTCCATAGACTCTCGTAAATTTTCCCTGGATTTAAAATAGTATTAGGATCAAGCAATTGTTTTATTTTTTTTAAAGAATCAAAAGCTAATCCCCATTCTACTGACATCCATTTTGCTCTATTGATTCCAATACCGTGATGGTGTCCAATTGATCCACCACAATCTTCTACCGTTTTAATAACTGTATTCCATACGTCTTGATAAAATTCAAGATCGGTTTTTTCTCTTGGAGGTATTCCCGCAAAAGAAAAATAAAATCCTACTCCATTAGAATAGAAATGGGAAACATGTGCTGTTATAAATAATAACCCTTTTACTTTATTTGCTGCATCTAGTACAGAGTGATACATTTCTGCCGCTTTATCCCATAAAAATCCAATTTCGATGGTATCAATAACCACCCCAATTGTTGGCCCTGATGATAAATCAGTTACGTTAAATCTAGTTTCAAACCAATATTCAACTGGGTTTTTTCCACAATTAATACCACTGTTCTCTTCACATACTTCTTTAGTAATTTCTTCTTCAAGATTGACCAGTCTTTTAATCCCTTCACAGACAAATACGACCATAACTTTATCCTTAGCCTTATCTATATGACCAAAGTGTCTAACTGTTTCAACTGCATCGTAAATCCGGATAACCGCAGGATATATTTGTTGTCTTAATATCTGTCTTGTAGCTTCTAAAGAATCCTCGATAGTAGGAAAAACATAAGAAATAAGTGTTCTCGATTCAGGATAAGGCCAAATTTTTAGTGTGACTTTTGTTATAATCCCCAGTGTACCTCCACCTCCAATAAACAGCTTCTCAAATTGAGGACCGGTTGATGTTCGAGCAATAGTCTTAAATTTTAGGATATCTCCTTGTGGTAAAATTACTTCCATACCCATTACCATATCCTCAATTTTACCATATTTAGTTGAGAATTGTCCTGCGGACCTATGAGCAATCCATCCGCCTACAGAAGAATAATTGAGAGATTGAGGGATATGTCCATGAGTATAACCTTGTGCATTTAAATATCGTTCTAAATTCATTCCATTTATTCCAGATTCAACTGTAACTGTCAGATCCTTATCATTTATATTAAGAATTTTATTAAATTTTTTCATATCAATAATGATTCCCCCATAAACTGGTATAGCGCCCCCAACAACTCCAGATCCTTCTCCATAAGGTATTACTGGAATTTTCTCTTGATTAACAAACTTTAAAATTTCTGTTAGTTGTTCTACAGTTTCTGGCCATGTTATAAAATCCGGCAATCCCGCAATCTTTCCTTGGAGTGTCCAATTGAATCCAATAAGCGTTGTATCTTTAGTATAAGCTAATATATCAATCTCTTTTGTTGAAACATTCTCAGTTCCTACAATTTCTCTTAGTTTAGCTTCTACTTTTTGTTTATCTTTAATTTCACAGCGATTTTCTTTATAGATTAATTCAAATTCTTTTAAGTCCATTAATAATCCCCATACATTATAATATAATTATCATACTAAAATGATTAGAATTAATTTAAAATTTTGATTTATCAAACGAATTTATTATTACTCAAAACCCAACAATAAAAAAAGTAAATTTCATCTAGTAAATAGTTTCTCCAGTTATTCGATTCACTTTTAAATGTCTGAATCTTGCTTTTTCTCTAATAATTTCTTTGCTAGTTGAGATTGTGTCAACAATCTCTTCCGGAAATAAATATTTTGCTAAATGAATTATCATTTCCTTCGTTTCAATACAATTAAATAACTTTAGGCTTTCAACGGAGTAAAATAATTCACTTACTAAATCATAGTTCGTATCTACTGAAAAATCAAGAAGTTCTAAATTCCTATAAATTCGAGTTACAATATTTTTTAAGAGATCATACTCTTTTAACTTGGCAAGAGTATTGCTCATATAATGACTAAATAATACATAATATGTAGCTTCTGATGAAACAAAACCATCTCGGAATTGTTTTATTCCTTCTGGAGTTATTCTTAACTCAATTTCTTCTAAGATTGCTGATATTTCACGTTCTAGTTTTTTAACTCCTAATTGGCGATACATTTTTAAAATTACTACTAATTGAGAAGTTTCTAGATTTTTCAAATAATTAGATTCAAAAAATTTTGGATCTGCTTTAATCAAGTTATTCACATGTTCAAAATCTAGCCACAGTTTCATCAACTCAGTTGATTTAATAAAATAATATGCTCCATCTGTAGCTTCAATAAGGGGTGATTCATATCTATCTGTAGCTTCTTCGTATAAATCTAGCAAAAAACTAACAATTTTTTTCTCTTCAAGATTAATATTCAGATGTTTAGCTAGATAAATTCCACAAAAATAAAGATCAGGATTCTTTAGTGTGACCATTGGAACATCGATCAGCCACTCATCAATATTTTCTTCTAAATATAGTTTTATGTGAGAAAAATCAAACATATTCTGAAGATGGAAGAAGTGAATGATTCTATGAATTAAATATAATAATTGAAGCTTAAATTGAGGTTCTACTAAATCTTCTAGACTTTCAATTTTTTCTCGATTAGTCATGAATTTATCAATTATTTTTTCTTGGATTTGAACATATTTTCTTAAATTTTCTTTCTTTTCTGGAGAATTTTCGATCAAATTTTTCAAATTTCGAAGTTCCATAATGAATTCAATATTTAATAAACCCTCAGATTTTAATTTTAGCATTAAAGGCACAACTTGAATATCAACAAGATAATCGACTATTTTTTCTAGAAAAATTTCATATATTATTGGAGCGACTTTTTTTTCAAAAAGTTCTATTAGTGAAGTTATTTCTTCTCGATCCTTTTCGTGTATTTCTAAAAAAGGGTCTAAAAATTTACTTTCGATTTCTGATTTTTCAAATCCCAATTCTTCAAAGAATTGCGTAAGATAAAAAACTAGATTTTCAAGCTTTTGATCTATATTAGTCTTATTAATTGGAGAATTTCCGAGAGTTTTATTAATATTATCATGGAAAAACTGATCTAAATTATTATAAAACAAGTCAATTTCTTTAAAATATAAATCTAAAATGTTAAATAATCCTTGAAAAATCATTTTACGAGAATTATAAACCTTGTAAACCTTTTTTTATTGCTATTTAAAGTAAAATATTGAAAAAATTAATACTTTATCTTTTCTGATTGAATTTCAATATCATAAAGCATAATTTAATTGTCCTAATGGTTCTCATAATCAAATCTTAACTAAATAATGAAGAAAATCAGGAAATAAATTATTTCTCATTTCTAGAAATTACAATAAAATTTCAGATTATAATGGTAAATTCTATTTTTTATAAAAAATCTCAGAAAGTAATTTCAAAAGATTCGCAAAATATATTTAAAAATCTTCATTACTTCAATCTATCGGATATTAAGAGCATAGTTTAATAAAAAAATAATCATTTAACCAAAAGTGAAAATTTAATGACAAGTATTATGTTTGGTACATCTGGTATTCGTAGAGTTTTTCAAAATTATAGCGAATCAGACCTTAAGTTTACTCCACAAATGGCTTTAGATGTCGGTCTTGCTTTAGGAACCTATCTAAATGGTAAAGGTAACGTTATAATAGGTAAAGATATTAGAACTTCTGCTTTACCAATAGAATATGCATTAATTTCTGGACTCGTGAGTACTGGATGTACTGTAAAGACTCTAGGGATTGTAACTACTCCCACTTTAGCTATGTCATTGCGTTTTTTAAATGCAGAAGCGGGGGTTATGATTACGGCCAGTCATAATACTCCTGAATATATTGGACTAAAAATCTGGAACCGTTCGGGTATGGGATATACACCAGAACAAGAGATAGAAATTGAAAGGATATACAATGAAAAAGCTTTTATAAACATTGAGTGGGATGAGGTTGGTAAAGTTACGCATATTGATGACATAAATGAGACACACATTTTAGATATTACAAATCGTATTACTTTTGATGGAAATAATTTAAATGTTATTTTTGATCCTGGAAACGGAGCTGGTTGTGATATTGTTCCGCGTTTATTAAGTGCTTATGATATTAACATAATAACTTTAAATGCACAAATGGATGGGAAATTTCCAGGTCGTCATTCAGAACCGAGTAAAGAAAACTTAATCCAAGTTTCAAAATTTATTAAAACTTCAGATAGAGAGACCATTGGAATTGCTCTTGATGGTGATGCTGATAGAGTAATATTTTTAGACGAAGACGGGGAAATTGTAGATCCTATTCGTCTTTTAACTCTTATGGCTAAAGATTACTTAGAAAGATATAGAGGAACTAAGATTCCAGAAGAGAATTTGAGGGTTGTCACGGCAATTAACTCGTCAAGTTTGATTGAAGATGTATTAAAACCTCTTGGCTGCGAAGTAGTTAGAACAGAAGTAGGGGATATTAAAGTGGCTATTGCCATTAAAGAACATGGTGGATTTGTAGGTGGAGAGACCTCAGGTACATATATATGGCCTAGTACTCATCTTGGACCCGATTCGATAGTTACAATCGCTAAAGTCTTAAGAATGATTGCTGAGAGGGAAAAACCATTACGTGATTTATTAAAAGAAATTCCAGAATACCCATTTTGTGAAACTAAATACCAATTGAAGAAAGATATCCCATTCAATGAAGATATTAATAAAAAAATCATTGAAGAAATGAAAGAGACTCTTGATAGTTTAGGAAAGAAAATAACAAACATCAACAAGATGGATGGAGTTAGATTTGATTACAATGATGGTTGGATTTTAATAAGACGCTCAGGGACAAGTCCATATTTAAGACTCACAGGTGAATCAAGCGTTAATTTAGAAGCTTCAGAGGAAATGAACAAGCTTGCAAAGGAAAAAATGGAGAAATTGAATTTAATATAGTAGTTGTGGTCTCAGTTCTAATTTTTAGAGTTTAATATTTTATTTTTATTATACTAATTTAATCCATATAATTGATTTAACAGAATTAGTAATAAAAAAACCAATTTTAATTGATCATAATTTTTTAATTTCAATTCCTTTTTGACTGAGCACATTTTTATTAGCGAGAAGTTCTCGACCGGCGATTTTGTCTAATACATAAATCAGATTACCCCCATTATTTGAATATATCTGACCGTATGAAATTGGAATATCTGGGGTTGGATCGTTTAATAACGATTTGGTGACCGATTCTACTTTACGTTCGCCATTAGCTAATAAAACTACGTTTTTTGCTTTATATATTAATTCAGCACCCATACTGATGGCATACTGAGGGGACTCTTCTTTTGAAGAGAAATGTCCATCAATTACAGCATTTTCTACAGTATTATCATCAAGTTTTACTAATAAAACACTACTGCCTTCAAATGGAATTCCCGATTCATGGAATGCTATATGACCATGACCTCCAACACCTATAATTTGTAAATCAATACCACCAGCATCCTCAATTTTTTGAGCATACCCTTCTAATATTGTTTTACGAATCCAATTTAAATACTCTGAAGTTGGATTTTCTTTAATAATAATTGATTTACCAGCATCAGTACCTAATTCACTCCAATCTTCAGGATGGGCTTCGAATTCATTTAATAGTTGTTTTTGATCAATTAAACATCCATAAGGCACAGTAGTTTCGATAAATTTTTTCTTAAGGAGCCCAAATAACTCTTGAATCATGAAATAACAGTAACTCTCTGGATGTAATGCGCGTTGTTGAGAATTTTCACCTGGAAGACCGACATATTCATCGAGGTTGAAACTGCGAATACAACTGCTATCAAATTCACCTGAGTTAACCATTTTAGCCAAATATTTATAAAGACCTGTTGGTGAATTTCCTGTAGCTAATCCCAATACAAATTCCTCTTGATTTTGTAATCCTTGAATGATCTTCTCTTTAACAATTCCAGCTGCTACTTCACTCATGTGATCAAAATTCTGTGTCACTATAACATTGATAGGCATATTACATGCGCCTTTTTAAAGTGTTTTGAATCAATTTTGTTCTAAAAAGATTGTTTCCATAAAAAATTAATGGAAGCTTTTTGAAATGGTATTAATTCATTCAAAATGATATTACATTAAGAGTTTACTTTATGAATCCTATGTCTTAGAAAACAATAAAATAACTTTAAAATATTTTTCATTCCTTTCTATTATTAATGTGTGGTATATTTGGTGTAATAACTAATCAAAATAACATACCTTTAGGAAAAATTGTCCTTGAAGGAATTAAGCGTTTAGAATATCGGGGATATGATTCATGTGGAATAGTTACTCTAGCTAATTCTAATTTATATGTTAAAAAAGATTCTGGAAAAATCGATGAAATTCAAAAAAAAATAAACTTAGCAGAATTTCCAAATAACTCCAAACTTGCCCTTGCACATACAAGATGGGCAACTCATGGAGCACCTACTAAATACAATAGTCATCCGCATTTAGATTGCTCTGGTAAAATTGCAGTTGTCCATAATGGAATCTTAGAAAATTTTATAGAATTACGGAAAGAACTTGCTATAAAAGGACATACTTTTAAATCTGACACGGATACAGAAATTATTCCTCATTTAATCGAAGATAAAATGAAAGAAGGTCTAAATTTTAAGGATTCTATAATTGAAGCATTAAAGTTATGTAAAGGAGCATATGGTTTGGCTATTTGTCATGCTAATTATCCAGACTCAATTATAGTTGTTAGAAAAGAATCACCTTTAGTAATTGGAATAGAAGAGGGGAAAACAACGTATTGTGCCTCAGATATTCCTGCATTTTTACCCTTAACGAGAAAATGTTATATCATGGATGATGACGAACTTGCCGTTTTAAAAGCAGGAGGAGTTGAATTCTTTGATCTCAAAACTGATAAGAAAATTGAAAAAGAATTACGATTAATCGAATGGAATATCGATGCGGCAGAAAAGGGAGGTTATAAACATTTTATGCTAAAAGAAATTTACGAAGAACCAACTGCGATAAGGCGTACATTGAAAATATCTAAAGATCTTTTACGTGTTTTTGCTAACATATTATGGTCAGCAGAAAATATTTATATTACAGCGGCAGGTACATCCTTTTACGCGTCATTAGCCGGAAAATTTATAATTTCAAAATTTTTAGGTAAGTATATTCAAGCAATAGAATGCTCTGAATTCCAAACACAATTATCTAATTCATTAAAAAATGATTCTGTAATAATTGCTGTTTCTCAATCAGGTGAAACAATAGATACTGTTGAGGCGATTAGATGGGCGAAAAGTGAAAGAAAAGTAAAAGTATTAACAATTACGAATGTAGTGGGGTCTTCTCTTACCAGATATTCTGATCATGTGATTGTAACTCAAGCAGGACCAGAGATTGGTGTTGCAGCAACCAAAACTTATTGCACTCAAGTGCTTACTTTAGCTTTAATTGCAATCGAAATAGCAAAATTAAGAAAGGTTGAATCAGAATCAGAAATAGAAAAGTATCAAAAAGCTTTAGAATCAACCCCTCAAATTATTGAAAATTTTTTAAAAAGTAATGTAGAGCTAATCAAAGATATAGTAAAAACTTTACAAAAAAGTGCAAATTTTTTCTTTTTAGCAAGAGGTATCTCAATCGCCACTGCTAAAGAAGGAGGTCTAAAGCTAAAGGAGGTTGCTTGCCGTTTTATTGAAGGTTATTCAGCAGCACATGCCAAACACGGACCAATTTCTTTAGTTAGAGAGGGATTTCCTATTATATTTATAGCTCCCCCAGATGAGACATATCAACGGTTAATTGGAAATGTTATGGAATTTAAGGCGAGAGGGGGCAAAATTATTTCTCTCGTTGTTGAAAGTGATAAAACTATTTCTGAATTGAGTGATATATCAATTCGAATACCACAACCTGGAGATAAATATTATAATATCTTCAGTCCAATCACATTTACTCCTGCATTACAATTATTAGCATATTATACCTCTCTACATCACGGATTAGACCCAGATAAACCACTCAATCTATCTAAAACAGTTACAGTGCATTAAATTTTAATAAAATGGATTATCCTTCTTTATAATACCCTCAAATGGGTCATGATAATAAAGCGTATTGGGAGGTACATCTTCGACGACTAGTGTATGTGCCCCTATTACTGAATTTTCACCGATTTTTTTCCCACACATAATGCTAGCATTAATACCTGTTTGCACATTCGGACCAATAAAGGATCCTAATTTTCTTCGTCCTGAATCTATTCGCTCTCCTTTTATAGTTACCCATACACTTTTATTATCAAAACGTAAGTTTGATGTTTTTGAGCCTGCACCAAGGTTTACTTTTTCACATACAATGGAATCTCCCACATAATTAAAATGGGGAATATTTGAATTAGAAAAAATTATTGAATTCTTAACTTCACTTATACCAACATGACACTTATCTCCTACAGAAGTATAGGGTCTTATAAATGCATTAGGTCCAATTAATGTATTTTCCCCTATATAACAGGGTCCTTGGATATAACTGCCTGATTTAACATTTGTGTTTTTTCCAATATAGACGTTTCCGAAGATGTGTACATTCTCTTCAATATCACCCAATATTTTACTTTCTATTCGATCTAAAACAAAGGAATTTGCCTCAAATAGTTGCCAGGGTAAGCCAATATCGCTCCAAAAATGATCTTTTATAATATATCCTAAAATATTTCCACTTAATTGATTTATCAAAATTTGCATTGAATCTGTTAATTCATATTCTCCCCTTAATGACTTTTCTGTTTTCTCAATCGCTTTAAATATCAATGGATCAAAAATATAAATTCCAGCATTTGCTAAATTACCTAAATTTAATTCTGGAACAGGTTTTTCAGTAATATTTTCTACAAAGCCATCAGATTTTAGCGAAACTATTCCATAATCTTGAGGGTTGTTTACTTCCAATAAGGACATTAATCCTTCAATTTTAGTTTCGTTAAAATTCTCTAAAACTTCTTTAAAGATTTTTGGATCTATCATTAAATCGCCATATGTCAATAAAAATGGCTCATCCTCAACAAAATCTTTAGCATAATTAACGGCATTTGCCGTTCCTAATTGCTCTTCTTGAGTAATATGCTCAATTTTAACATTAAATTTACCTTGCCCATTACCAAAATATTCTCTAATAACTTCTTCTTTATCCCCAACTATTAATAAAATCTCATTTACTCCTGCGTCTTTTAATCCTAAGATTGTATATTCCAGTATTGGTTTACCAGCAAGAGGGATCATTGGTTTAGGGCGAGAAGAAGTTATAGGCATTAATCTCTTTCCTTTGCCTGCCGCTAATATAACAGCTTTCATAAAAGAAATTAATTGATTATTCTATTAAAAACTTCTTACTTATCTCTCAAAGGCGATTACAGTTCATTAGCTCATTATTAACTAGATTTCTTTATATCAAAAATATGACCATTCCACGCTTCTAGTTCAATATACAAACCGTATTTATACAAATCCTCTCCATTGTATGTATAAGACTTCTGAATAAGTAAATCTGTGAAAAACCATTTATGAGTATCAAAATGGAATGGACTTATCCTTACATGAGCTTTTGAAGGATTTGGACTGTAATTAACAACAATAAGCCGATAGTTATCATTAATCCACCATAAATAAGAAATAATGTTTGAGAATGAAGAATCATCTGAACTTACAGATTCTGTTTTACAAAGAGACCAACTAGCATTCTCAAATTCTCGTCCGGGTATTGATTTTAATAAATCTTGATAAAACTCAAGAATATTTTTATTAACCTCTTCAAAAGGTCTTCTTCTTAATTGAACTGGTAATTTTATTTTATAACCATAAGTCTGACCCTCATATATTAATCTTGCTCCTGGTAAAGTAAAAGCTATAATCGCCGCTGCTTTTGATTTTTTTTCTCCAAATTTCTCAACAGCCCTTAATTCATCATGATTTTCAACAAATCTTATAAGCTTGCTTTGATATATCCATTCTGCTTTGAGGTGATCTCTAATTATATTAGCATTTTCATGAGCTAATCGTTCATACAATCTTTTATCATAACAGAAATCAAATCCTTGTTGTTGAAGTTCCCATTCCATATCCCAATAGACTTCTGCTATAAATAAAAAATTTGGATATTTTTCTTTAACAGCTGGAATGATTTCTTCCCAAAACTCTTTATCTGGAGGAGAACCCGCTCTTTCACCCCAAGTTCTACTAAATACATTATTTGTCATTAACATTGCCATATCACATCGAATTCCATCACAGAGTTCAGCAATGCTAAGCAGAGTATTTATCGTTTTTAAACGAGATCTTTCTGAAAATGCGTTAATCTGTATAGTGTCTGTCCAGCTAGGGAAATTAGGGTCGCGACCGTACGCGAATACCTTTTCTCCAATACTAAAAAAATCATATGGACGAGACATTAAATCATCTAAATTTCCCTCAATAAATAGATCTGAATCAAATGTCCATAATGAATCAACAGAAACATGATTGGGGACGTAATCTAATATTAATCTGATATTTCGTTCAGATAATCTTTTTCGTATGGCCTTTAAACCATCTATCCCACCAATATTTTTATCTACATGATAGTAATACACAGAATATGGTGATCCTACTACATCTTCATCCCTAAAATCATATAGAGCATTGTGATATTCTTTTTGTAAATCAGGATGCTCAAGAGCTATTTTTTTACTAGCAGGACTTCTTTCCCACACTCCCATAAACCATATAGCATCGAAGAATCTTATCTCTTGATTAAAAACTTCATCAGGAATATTCTTTAAAGTAATAGAATTATTAACAGTCTCAGAAAGAAAGTGAAGCCAAGGCCATGTATTAATTTCAAGAATTTTTGGATTTCTAACCCATTCTGTATGTTTTATTAACATCTTGATTTCTAGCTTAATTTTTATTAATTAAAATGATGAATTTAAATTAGATTTCTTTATATATAAAATAAATACATATAAATTTCTTTGTTATCATATTTATTAATAGAAAAAAAAAAAATAAAACACATAAAAATGAGTGAGGAAAAAGAAGCTTTACGGAAGCTGATAATGTTGATATCAGACTTACGTGCAAAGGATGAGGAGAGATACGAAGCGCACGTTAATTTCATGAAATGAAAACAGATTTCCTAAGTTCACATGATTGAGACAATCAAAATGATTGGTGCGATTGAATCTCAGATGAATAAACATTGGAGTACTGTGTTGGAATCATTAAAAGAGTTAAATGAAAATATAAGTGCCAATTTAGATTCATTACTTACAGGGATTAATCCAAAAGGGTTAAGAGAAACATCAAAATCCTTAAAAGAAATAATGGATACAATGAATAAAAGTGTTCAATCAATGAATCTCGAAAAAGTCTTAAGTGAATTAAAAGTCTTGAAAGCAGGAGGATTTTACGTACCAGCAGCACCAGTGCCAATAGGACAACAACCAGAACCTATTTCTGCCGATATCAGTTTAAAACCACCAGTATTAAAAGCCCCTGAAGGAGGAACAAAAACTAAAGCAAGTGGTGAACCTGAATGGGTAGATCCCCATGAAAAAGCAAAAAAGGAGAAAGAAGATCAACATCTACTAAAGCCATCAGACTTTTTTGGCTCATAAATCTCTAACTGAATAATCCCATAAAGGATCCTAATTTAGCTTTTACTTGTTCGACATTCTCACCTATCTTCTTAAAATTTATTCCAATTGATGGTATTCTGAGTTCAGTTCTGATTTTATTTTTCAATAAATCATAACAATTAGAATTTATATGACAATCAGCAAGTTGGTTAATAATAAGACCATTAACTCGTGTGTTTTTAACATACTTTTGGTAAGAATTGATTAATGTTTCGCAATTGCTTAAACATAGTAATCCTTTATTTGAGGCATTCAAAAGAAAGCGAGCATACTCTTCGATTGGATCAGAATCCTTCGAAACGGGAATTTCTTCTAATAATCCTAGTAAATCCCAATCTGAATAAATTACTTTCCCTCCTAATTCATATATAATTTCTTGAGTTTCGGGTTCCCAACCATTGAATATTGGAGTTAATAAAATTCTAGGTCTGTCAGAGACATTCATCCCTATACCTCTCTCTATACGTTCCCTCATCTCTTTCACTAATTGACTAATATTTTCTAAATATCTCTGGGCATTGGAATTGTAATCTTGGAAAGATATTGTTAATAATGCTAAGATTTCTGCAAAGGTTGCAGGGTTACAAGGATAGAAATCTGAAGTGCTTATATCATAAATAATTGTTTTATAATATCTTTTTACTTGGTTTCCGATTCGGAATTGTTTTTTTAAGCTATTATCAGTAACAACATTCCCAGTAATGTTTTCTAATTCTGTTATGGTATTTTGGATATTATTTACCATGATTTCTAAACTCTTATCCTCACTTTCTTTAGTTATTAAAGGAATTTCTAACCAAACTTGATTTGGTATTATTGCTCTTAATGATTTTAAATATTGATTATATTTATCACATCTTATGGAAAAATTAAGAGTGTAATCGCAATTATTTACTTCTGAAACATGCATTCCGTAAATAGATTTAAGACCAAAACAAAAATCTGAAGTTACATTCTTTTCAACAGCTAAATCATATAATGAATTATATTTTTCATTGATAGAATTAATCACATCATTTAAAACATTATCTACTATTTTTAAAAAATCAATTTGCCTTACTATTCCTAGTAATTTAGTTGTAAGATTCCAACCGAAAAGACTCGTTGCTGAATTTAAAGCAAGTAAATATAAATTAATTTTAAACTTTTCCATACGAATTGGAAAAACAGGGATCGAATCAGCAGCAAATACTAAATCTGGGAAACCAGAAGCAACAGAAATTAATTTCTTTCTTTCTTTTGTTTTCTTTTTTTGTAAATAATCTCTACCCGTTAAGAAATTATAAGCAATCTTTAAGACAGATGTAAAGTTTACAACATCATCAGCATAGATACTCATTTCTAAATAATCTCCAAAACGGGGTCAATATTATAGTTTATAGTTTTCACATTTTAAATTTAATCAAATTTTAATAATAAAACTTTTGAGTTGAATAATAGATATTTAATATTTCTTACAAGATTTTATGTTAATGTATGTAAACATTGATAGTATAAATTAACATCTAAACATTTCCATAAATGCTCCGAGACGAGTATTAACCTGTTCTACATTCTCGCCAATCTTATTAAAATTTAATGCAATACTCGGAATTTCAAGTTCTCGGCGTAATTTCTCCTTTAGCATTGCATAGCAATTTGAAATAGAATGACAACCAAACACCTGAACAAATACGAGGCCATCAGCATTTAATTTTTTTGCCAATCTTAAGTAAGAATCTGTTAATGTATCATTATCGCACCCAATTCCATTTGTTGTGGCATTTAATAAAAAATGAGCATATGCTTCTATTGGATCAGTTCTACTTGATATTGGGATTTCTTCTAGGAGGAGTAAAATATCCCAATCAGCATACATGACTCTGCCTCCTAATTCATAAATTATTTCATGACTTTTAGGTTCCCAACCTCCAAACATAGGAGTAACTAAAATTCGTGGCCTTCCAGACACATTCATCCCAATACCCCTTTTTACTCGTTCTCTCATTTCATTTACTAGTGAGGATAAATTATCTCGATAACGAGTAGCATTAGAATTATAATCTTGGAAAGTTATACTTAGAAGAGATAGTATTTCAGCAAAAGTCGCGGGATTACAAGGCAGAAAGTCTGAAGTGCTAATTTCATGTATTATAGTTTTATAAGATTGTCTAATTTGATTTGCTATTTGAAAATGATTCCGTAAAACGTTATCACTATAACTATAATCACTAATTTCCTCTAACTCATTAATTGCATTAGAAACATTCTCAGTTAGAATTTCTAGAGCATTTCCAATATTTCTAGGCGGAATATCAATCCATATTTGTTTTGAAGGATTACCAATTGCTTTTATAGATTCTAAGTATTTGTTCCATGCACTGCATCTTATAGTAAAATTGAGATTTGCATCACAATTCTTTCCTTTTGAAACGTGCATTCCATAAAGTGATTTAATTCCATAACAAAAATCACTTGAGATGCCGCTTTCCATTCCAAGGTCATACATCTCATTGTATTTTTCATTAATTGTCTCAATAACGTCTTCAATAATGTTATCGACAGTCTGGTTTATTTCTTTTATACCTAGATTTTGAATAAAACCTAAAAAATTAGTCACACTTTTCCATCCAAAAATATTTGAAGCCGAACCTAAATAAGTTAGATATTTATGAATTTTAAAAATCTGCATCCGTATTGGAAATACAGGGATTAAATCTGAAAATCCATAAGTTATATCTGAAAATGGAAGCGCAACTGATATTAATTTCTTTTTCTCTCTAAATTTCTTTCGTTTTAAATAATCTCTACCAGTTAAAAGATTAAAAGCAATTCTTAATACTGAAGAAAAACTGATAATTTCATCTGCGATTAAACTCACTTTTACATCATCTCCAAAAAAGCTTCTATCCTTGTAGTAAGCTGACCACGATTAGCTCGTGAATAATCTCTCTCTAAATTCAATACTTGAATACCTATTTCTTGTAATCGATTTTTTAAATGAGAGGACATAATAGACATATGATCACAGAATTTAATGATTTGATTAATAACTCCCAGTTTTTTTCTGTTTTTATTCTTATATTCATTATAAAACTTTATAATTAGTGAAATTTTGTTTTCTAAAAAGTTTGGAACAGAATGATCTCCATAAATATTGTTTTTAAATCGTTGAATAAGTAAATCAATTGGCTCTTTTGATGAATTTAAAATCTCATCATTGAATATTTGAGAATAATAATTAAAACCTATCCATGTATCAAAAAAAACAACATTTCCCCCTCCTTCTTCGATTAAATCAATTAAATAGTCATTTATAAAGATGGAACATCCTGTAAATAAAATATCCTTTGAATTGTTAACCGGTACATTTGAATATTGTTGATGATTTCGTAAAAAGTTTCCTAATTCCGGTTGAATTTCAGGGCCGTATAATATAGCTTTTTGTATAAGTTTCAGTTTTTGAGATCCTTTTATTGATAACTCGTCAAGTTTTATTAAGGTTTTTTTAAAAGCATTATATTTTTTAATACTTGCTATTAAATCTTCATTCTTAATTTCGGTACCTTGAATATTTTCAAGCTGTGTCTTCAAATTATTTAACTCTAATCCGAAATAAAGCAAACTACTCTTATTTTTAGTATACGACACGTAGAAATTCAATCGTGGAATATTAAAATATTTGCTTATTATTTCTGATGCACAAATATCTGAAACACAATGATTAGATACAATGAAATAATCAATTAAATCTAAAAATCTATATTGATTGGGTTTCATAGAAAATAAGCCAATACAAGACTGTGCAAAAGCACAAGTAGAAGGAGGTAAATAATCATGGCTAGCATCCATTAATTCATCATTTCCTGCGAATATCAACCTTAAAGGGATGAAACCGCCAGCATCTAATAGTTCTTCTGGGATATTATCATGGGAAATAAAGGCTATAATTTTTTTTCCTTCTTCTTTTTTTTCTCTCAGGAATGTCGTGTAATCAGATAAAAGCTCTAAATTATCCATTTTTATTTTTTATAACTATGAATTATTAATCAAAAAAGAGTTAATTATTCATAAAATTTATTATAATTAACAAAAAGCTAAATTTTCAAAAAAATTTAAATTAAATCTAACCATTATTCTGGTCTTGAGCAATTAATGCTGCTCCAATTGCTCCAGTAAGTTGAGCACTGCTCTTTCCATTAAGTACAGGTATGACTATCTCAAATCCTAACTCTTGTTCTAAATATTTCTTAACAGCAATATTTTTAGCAACTCCACCACAAAAAACTAATAGAGGCGCAACTCCTATGCGTTTAGCCATTCCAGCAACCCTTCTTGCGATCGATTTATGAATTCCAGCAGCAATATCTTCTTTTTTTGTCCCTTTAGCAAAAAGAGATATAACTTCAGATTCAGCAAAAACTGTGCATGTGGAACTAATTGATGCTGGATTTTTAGAATTAAGAGCTAATTCTCCAATTCGTTGGATGGGAACTTCAAGAGCTCCAGCCATCACTTCAATAAAACGACCTGTTCCTGCAGCACACTTATCATTCATATTAAAATCAATTACACTCCCAGTCTTCTTAGAAATCACAATAGCCTTAGAATCTTGACCACCAATATCTATAACAGAATGTGCTTCCGGAAAAAAATATTGTACTCCACGTGCATGTGCCGTGATTTCTGTAATACGGTCATCAGCAAATGATACAGTATTCCTTCCGTATCCCGTACTCATAACATAAACATCATTCTTTTTCAGGTCATGTTGTTCTAAAATATCATTGAATAAATTGTTACCAACACGTTTAAAATCAAAAGTAGATCGCCCTATTCGATAATCCACAATCTTCTTATCGTCAAGTAGCACTACTTTTGTCTCAAGACTACCAATGTCAACTCCACATGTCCTCAATTTTCACTACATCCACTAATGTATAAACTTGATAATTTTGAAAATGAAAATCAGAAATTAAAATTTATCATATCATTTTCTAATTTCCTAATACAAATATAATGATTGAAAGGGTTATTAAAAATGCCAAAGCCATCTGAAGTATATTTTTGATAATGGATTCTCTTGAAATTACTCCTAAAAAGACTCCAAGTAAAATTATACAAACAAGAATTATTAAAAATGATATAATAAAAATTGAAAAACCCGCCGATGATACCCAGAAAAAGGGAATTAATGGTACTAATCCTCCTAAAAGTGGAGAACCGCCATTAATAATTGAGACAACTACACTAGCAAAGCTTTCAGCTTTTTCTTGGAGGGTTTTACTTTTTTTATTCTTTTTTTTTAATTTACTTTTTATTTTTAGACTTACCTTATGGTTTATTTTAATCAGCATTGCTCTTTCAATCTCTTTAATATCTAAATCTCGCTGAACTGCTTGATCTTCACCTTCACTTATTAACATTGCTTTATTTAATTCGTCCTTTATTTTTTTTTGTTCAGCCCTTTCTGAAAGATATGATCCAGTTAAACCAGAAATAAACATAGATATAGAACTACCTAATCCTGGTAAAATGACAAAACTACTATCTACTGAGGGCTGTCCTCCCTTAAGAATTACAACAAAAAAGCCTAATAATATACCTGAAACTGTTAACATACCATCGTAAAAGTTATTTACAAAATATCGTCGAGCAATTGCCCATAAATTTGTAATTTTTGCGTACGTTTTGATTTTTTCTAACATTATCCTTAATATATTTATCATTTATTTGAGAGAAAATAAAAGTCTTTTTGCTTCTCAAATTAATTCTAATATTTTTATTCCTTCACTTCCTTGAATTATATTAAAAATTGTTAAACCTCAAACTTTAGATACCAAGTAATATAGAAACAATTAGGGTGAAAATTCCTGCAGTTACTAAGTGTATGGCATATTTAGCACGTCCACCGCCTGATATTTTTCCTAAAAAGATTCCTAAATAGATGAGTAAGGCGATAAGTATAATATAAGAGAAAATAAAATGAATATGCGATAATGCTAATCCAAAGAAAAAAGGAATTAAGGGTAGTGAACTTCCAAGTACAGGAGCACCACCATCTACTAATGAAGCTACAATAGTAGCAAAGTATTCGGCTTTTTCCAGTAATGATTTTTCTTTATTATTATTAGATTTATCAGTGTTTAGCTCTTCTTTTTCTTCCATAATACCCATATCTCTTTTCATATCTGACATTTTTTTCTTTCTTTCAGCCTCTTCAGAAAGAAAAGCACCCCATAAACCACTTATACCAATAGCAAGTGCTGTTGCAAAACCAGTAATAAGGACATCTTTTGGGGAAAAGCTGGAAGAACCTGCCAGAAAAATAATAAAAATTCCACTTATAATACCCGCACATGTTAGTGCTCCATCAAAACAATTATTAAAAAATTTACGTCGAGCGATTTCTCCCAAATCAGACATTTTTGAATATTGGTTCCATTGCTGAAGAGTCTTTTTAATTTTCATTGAGGAAATTTTTCACCTTTTTTTTATTTATAAACTGAAATTGTATACTTATCAATAAAATTATTATTTTAATAAGATCTACTCAATTCTTTTAGATTTTATTTGTAATTTAAATTAGGAATATATTAAAATTTCTCTAAATACTATATTTTTATTGATCTAATCATTTATATTTATAAGAGTTAATTAAATATTTAAATAGAATTCTCATGAATAAAATTAAAGAAGAAATCATATCAATGCTTATAGAGCATTCTAGAATAATTTATTCTGTTCTCAGTGATATGGCTGTTTTTTATAATAGATGGGCAGAAGATTATGAGAAGAATAAAGCATCTCTTGATAAGAAAAAAAGTAAAATGCAATTATATGAAGAAGATGCAGATGCTATTAAAATTCAGTTGATTCAAAATTATGCCGAGGTAGGAACTCAAGGTTTGGGCGATTTTATAGCCTTAATTTTAAGAATGGATAATGTTATCAATTATCCGCTTGAATTTGTTGATATGCTCCCAAAAATTAATTTAGATATTAAAAATAACGAAGAAATAAAGAAAAGATATGAAAAATTGATTAATAAAACAATTGAGATGGCTGATGTTCTTAAATCAACAATTAAAAGCCTTAGAGATAAACCAGAGGTAGTGTTTAATAATACAACAAGGATTCATGAGATTGAAAATGAGGTTGATTCGATATATAGAGGATTTCTAGAATTTTTATACTCTAATGAGGAGTTGGATATAAGAGTACTTTTGCGATTAAGGGATAGTATTGTATTATTAGAGCAAATGGCCGACCGGATTCATGATATTGCTGACCTCATAAGAGTTTTGCTTTATCAATAAACTTCTTCTTTATTGAAAACAGAGTAAAATAGTTACTAAGAAATTCTCTAAACTTTAGTGGTTTTTCTACTGATAACCTTTCATATAGTTGATAAAATAAATTACTCTATCGTTTATAATGAGAAAGTTTATACACAAAATTTAATTCTTCTGATCTAAAATAATAATTTTTTTAAAAATAAACTAAGATGTATATTACATGAATGGCAAACAAAAATTTTATTTGTACCTTGGATTATTTCAAGTCGTATTGATTTTCTTGGTAATTTTTACTTCAAATGGAATCATATCTTTCGTCACTGCTCAAGTCCCTGATAATTTTGATTACTATAATTCACCAACGACTATGGTTTTAGCAATCTCTGTAGCAATCTCAGTAAGTGCTTCAGTACTCGGGAGTGCTTGGGCTATGAAAACTGTGGGCACTGCTGCGATCTCAGCCCTTTCAGAGCGTGAAGAAGCTTTTTTTAAAGCTTTTCTTGTTGTTGCTTTATGTGAAGCCTTAGCAGTTTATGGATTGATAGTGGCAATTTTACTGTGGACAAACATACCATCACCTGCCTAAAAATATTTTTTTTATTATTAGAACTAAAAAAATTTTGTTTTTGGTGATATACTAACGAGTGTTGTTGTTCCTTCTTATGCGTATACTGTTATAAAAATTGGATTTTTGAAACAATTAATAATGGATGAAGTAACTCTACAAAAATTGGATGAAATTACAGACATCACAGAATTTGTAGAATTTATAAGCCGTTATTACCCTGGACTTAGTTTTAACACATATATTATTGAAGATATAGAGAAAGCTCTCTTTCATAACTATATCAAATTAATTGGGAAGGTATTATTACACACTCCATTAAATATGAGAATTTTTTTAAGAAATTATTTAATGAAATACGAGATAACGAATATTAAACGAATAATTCTAGGGACTATTCTTGGACTGAGTACTACCGATAAATCATTGATGGTCAACAAATTAGTTGAAAAATATTTAAATCATACTGACTTCATTAATGAATTAATTGAAATTTCATCGTTAGATGAGATTCAACTATTCTTGAGACCTACTAAGTATAATAAAGTGATAAGAGAAGGAATTCTTTACTATAAAAATACCAATGAAATTTTTGTATTAGAAGCCTTTTTGGATCAATTATATTATAATAATTTGAAAAACGACTTAAAAAACTTAAACAAAAAAGAAAAAATATTGATCTCATTGTACGTAGAATATATATCTGAAATTTACAATTTGAATTTAATTTACCGAGGTATAATTAATAATATTGATAGAAATCTTATATTGCAATTATTGGTTGATGGTTATCTCTTTTTGGACAAGAAGATACTTGGGAAATTGATAAAATTAACAAATGTAAATGATTTTATAAAAACACTTAATCATTATTTAAGCAATAATAAAGAAATAAAATCTTATTTATCAAGATCACCACTTAATCCAGAACATTTAATATGGTCAATTGAAGAATTGTATCTTGATTATTATTTTAAAAGATTTGAAATGAAGTTAGATGATATTGAATATCAAGCAATTTTCAAAATCTTAGAGGTGTTAATAAAAAAAGATAAGGAGATTCGATTATATATCATACCTAAATTAATAAAAATTCTTCATAAGAAATATCAATTATTAAAATAAGGAATAAAATTAGAAAAAAGAAAGAATGCCAATGAATCTTTTCGAATGGATAAAAGATATTGAAAAACTATATGAAAACTTAATAAATAATGCTAAGGATATCAATTTAAAAGATATCGAAGCATTCAGAGATCAACAAAGAAAGAAATTTGAAGACTTTCTTGAGAAAAAAAATGAATTAGTCAACAATGCTTTAATTAAACTAACAATTGACAGTGATGCAAAATCAAAAGAATTTGAAGATCAAATGGATGATGCTCTCAAAAAGATCGAAGTACAATTTCAAAAAGAAATTGGAAATCTCCATAAATTAATTATTGATGAAGTTGGATTAGATTTTTAATGTTGGATCAAAAAGTCCATATTTTAGGAGAAGATGATATTGTTTTAATGTTTAGCCTTTTAGGTTTAGAAGGTACAATAGTTGGAACTGATGATTCATTTCTAGAAAAATTTAACGAGTCAATAAAAGATCCTTCAATTGGCATGATTATAATCGGTTTACGGTTGTCTACTCCGGATTATGATTTCTTAATAGATTTTAAGCTAAATAATAAGCTACCATTAATATTTATCCTGCCAGATATGTTTCAACCAGATATTGACAGAGTAGATGTAATGAAAAACAAAATATTCGAAGCTATTGGAGATATTATATAATATTAATGAGTTGAGTAAAAATTTCCGAGGAAAAAGAATTAAAGAAAACCTTTGGTAAACTAGGACTGTATTTAATCGAGAAAGCCCAAAATGAAATTAAAGAATTCAATCAACAAACATTATTTCAAAAAGCTGAAATAAAGAAAAGATTTTTTGAAAGAAGTAATGAAAGATCTTTAAAATTAAGAGATCATTTCATAGAAAACTATGATCATTTTTTGAATCAATCTCTTTCATTAACTCTTTTGAAAGGTAAAGAAAAATTTTTGAATATAAAAAATAGATTAATTAAAGAATTAAAAAGAAGTTTATCTGAATTGGTAGAAGAAAAAATAGAAAAAAATTACTCAAAGTATATAGAATTCTTAATTAAAAATATTCGAGAGATTAAGAAAACCATAGATAAGCTACAAGATATAGAATTAATTTTTAACTCCAAAGATTATAATTATCTATTGAAAAATTATGATAAAATTCAAGGCTTATTCAAAAATCCTGTTGAAATTAATAAAGATAGAATTGATTTTATTGGAGGTTTTAAAATCTCATTGGTTGGAGGGACAATCTCTTATGATTACACCATAGATAATTTAATAAATATTAAATCTTCATTTATTCAGATGGAAATTTCTAAGATTGTTAATGATTCAGAAATTAAGCAAATCGAAAATAATTTTAATAATTTTATTCAAAATCAAAAAACAAAAATAACAGAATATCTCACACAGTATGATCAAATCCAATTCTAAAATCAATATCCAATATGGGCACATTTCAGCAATTATTGGTTCTTTAATCAAAATAAAAGGATTAGAAAGTTCTATTCGGCTCCGCGATTTAATTAAAGTATCTAAGTATAATATCTTAGGAGAAGTGATTCATATTTATTCTGATCATATTGTAGCCCAGTGTTTTGAAAATACAGTGAATTTGAGAATTAATGATAAAGTAATAAGCCTAAATGAACCTCTTTCTATGGAATTAGGACCCGGATTATTAGGAAATACTTTTGATGGGATCCAAAGACCTTTACAAAACGCATTTGAACTTTTTAAGGAAGGAGGATTACATAGAGGATTGGAGATACCTTCTTTATCAAGAACAAAAAAATGGCATTTTTTTCCACGAACAAAGATTAATGATGAATTGAAAAGTGGAGATATTGTAGGAATAGTCCAAGAAACTCCTTTAATAGAACATAAAATAATGATTCCCCCAAATGTCAATGGAAAATTATCATTTATCGCATCTGAGGATGATTATACAATTACTGACGAAGTTTTTAGATTGATAATAGATAACAAAGAGAAATCTTTTACCATGTTACAAAAATGGCCTGTAAATAAAGCTAGACCCTTTAAAGAGAGAGATCAACCAAAAGAACCTTTGATTACGGGTATTAGAATTATAGATTTATTGTTCCCAATAAGTAAAGGAGGCACAATTGGTGTTCCAGGAGGTTTTGGAACCGGAAAAACAGTGATCCAACAATCTTTAGCTAAATGGTGCAATGCGGATGTAATTGTCTTTGTAGGATGTGGTGAAAGAGGGAATGAAATAGCAGACGTTTTAAAACAATTTTCTGAGCTAATTGATCCTAATAGTGAACGTCCTTTACTAGAACGGATCATATTAATTGCTAATACCTCTAATATGCCGGTATCGGCACGTGAAGCGAGTATCTTTTCGGGGGTCACTATAGCAGAATATTATCGGGATATGGGATATGATGTTGCTGTTCTTGCTGATAGCACGTCAAGATGGGCAGAATCTTTACGAGAAATTTCTGGATTATTAGAAGAAATGCCTGCTGAAGAAGGTTATCCTGCATATTTACCATCGAAACTTTCTAGCTTTTATGAGCGAGCTGGTTTTGTTAAATTATTCGGGAAAGAAGAATCTGGAACGGAGCGATTCGGATCTTTAACTATAATAGGTTCAATATCTCCTCCCGCTGGAGATTTTAGTGAACCTGTGACTGCAACCACAAAAAATTTCGTACAAGGAATTTGGTCGTTAGACGCTGCTTTAGCATATTCAAAGCATTATCCTGCGATCAATTGGCTAAACTCTTATTCAAATTATCCGGATTATCTCTCTAGATGGTGGTATGAAAGAGATATAGATTGGTCAGAAATAGATCTCGACTGGTTTGATTGTCGTAAGCAAGTAAATGATATCTTATCTCAAGATAATGAGTTGAAGTATGTTACACAATTAATTGGAGAAGAGAATTTACCTGAAGAACAACAATTAATTATATTTATAGCGAAACTAATTAAGGAAGGTTTTTTAATTCAGAACGCATTTGATGAGATTGATAATTATACAAGTACTAGAAAACTGCTGGGAATGATTAAGCTCATTCTTTTAATTTATAAAGAAGGCATAGAGCTCATGAAACAGGGTTTCTACATAGAAGACATAAAAACTCTCAGTACAATAAATGAAGTCTTGAGAATAAGCCGAGCTGTACATAATGATAAATTCCATAAGGTAGAAGCTTTGAAAAAAAAATTGCTTAATGATATAGAATACTTAAAATTAACAACTAAAGTGTTAAAAAAAAAATGAGTGTAATTTATAAAAAGATACAAAGAATAATCGGACCATTAATATTTTTGAAAAATGAACATGATGCTCAGTATGGTGAGATTGTGAAAATTAAAACTGAAGATAACATCATTCGAACTGGACAAATTGTAAAAATGAATGAAGATATAATTGTTATTGAGGTTTTTGAAGATACTTCGGGGATATCTTCAGAAAACGCAGAGATTACTTTTACAGAAGATATTTTTAACGTAAAAATCTCAAAAGACATGTTTGGGCAAACATTCAATTCTTTGGGAAATCCGATTGATATAAAAACAAAAACTGTGATAAATTCTGATATATTAACTGATGTTCAAAGAGATATAAATGGAATCCCTGTAAATCCTTTTGCTAGAGAATATCCAGTAGATGTCGTCCAAACAGGAATATCTGTAATTGATGGGTTATTTACATTAATTAGAGGTCAAAAACTTCCAATTTTTAGTGGGCAAGGATTACCCCATAATAAAATTGCAGCACAAATAGCAACCCAAGCTAAAGTTACTTCAGAAGAACCCTTTGCTATTATCTTTTGTGGAATTGGTATAATTCAAGATGAAGCAATATACTTCCTAAACCGATTTAATGAAAGTGGAACCCTTCAAAATATCATCTCCTTCATTAATTTTGCAGATGATCCCATAATTGAACGGTTAATCATCCCAAGGGTAGCTTTAACTACAGCTGAATATTTAGCTTTTGAAAGAGATATGCACGTACTTGTCATCTTAATTGATATGACTAACTATGCAGAAGCTTTGAGAGAATTAAGCTCTGCTAAAGAAGAGATACCTAGTAGAAAAGGATATCCTGGTTATATATATTCAGATTTTGCTTCTATTTATGAGAGGACGGGAAAAATTAAAGGGAAGAAGGGTTCAATAACTCAAATACCTATTCTAACGATGCCAAATGATGATATTTCTCATCCCATTCCTGACACTACAGGCTACATCACAGAAGGGCAGTTAGTTCTTAGTCGTAACATACATAAAAAAGGGATTTACCCTCCTTTTGAAGTATTGGCTTCTATTTCACGTTTAATGAAAGATGCAATCGGGAAAGAGAGAACCAGAGAAGATCATGCTGATGTTAGCTCTCAATTATTAGCATCATATTCGAATTATCTTGAAGTTAAAGATCTTATTTCAATAATTGGAGAGGATGGTTTAAATTATGATCAAAAAAACATTTTAAAATTTGGAAGAGAATTTGAGGAAGTATTTTTAAACCAAAAATCAAATGAGAATCGAGATATCGATAAAACCTTAACAATTGCTTGGGACATAATTTCCAACTTAACCAAAAACCAATTAATTAGAATTCATGAAAAATATATTAATAAATATTATCAACCAAAGGTGTAACTTATTAGTTTTAGGGAAGTAAAACCCACAAAAACCAATTTGATTTCAATGCAAAAAAGGTTATCTTTTGCCGTAAAGGGAGAAAATTTTTTAGAATTTAGAAGAGAACAATTAATTTTTCAAATCAACCATTTATGGAATGATTATATAACTAGTAGGAAAGAATTTTTAACAGTATTAAGGAAATCTCTAAGATATTTAAATCAAACTTACGAAGAAATGGGTAAGAATGGGTTAAATTTAATTAGTAAATTGAGTAGAATCCAATATAAACCTAGAATAAATATACAAAACATTAAAAAAATGGGAATTATAGTATCTCAAGTAGAATATGAAATATTTGAAGAAGAAAAATTACCAGCGTATACTTTCGAAAATACAAGTCATTATATTGAAGATTTAATTAATACTTTAAAAGAATTACTTGAATGTATTAGGAAATTTTCAGAAATAGAAGATTTGATATTGAAGGTTTCGATTAATTTTAAAAGGATAAATCGTAGGATAAATGGTTTGAAAAATGTAATAATCCCTAAGTTAAAATTAGATATTAAACAGATAAAAGAAATTTTAGAAGAAATTGAAAGAGAAAATTATGTGAGATTGAAAAAAACGAAGGATCTTATAATAAAACAGCAAGAAATTTTTTGAGTGGTATAAATGACAAGAAATAAGGAAGTTAAACTTCCAAAGACTAAAGGAAAAAAAGATAAATTTACTTTAATAAGGGCAGAATTAAATCACAGTTATAAGGATCATTTTCTAATAATACTCTCTAATTTAAATGCTGTCCATATCAAACAAAAAGAGAAATCAAAAATTGAAGAAGAATTAGTAGAAAAAGAACCTGTTTTGGAAAAGATTAAAGATCTAAGAAAAAATTTAAATACATTGCTTAAAAGATTGAATCTCAATGAAAATGATCTTTTAGAATTAAAAGTTAATAAATCTGATAGGATAGAATTTACAGCAAAAAATTTATCTGAATTAATTAATCATATCCTTGAAGAAATAGATTTTTTTAACAACCGGGTTATTGAATTACGAAGTTATATAAATAACGGCACAATTGAATTGGAAAATCTAAAAGTATTAAAAGTTTGTTATAAAAATCTCGAAAGCTTGAATTTAACTAAAGGGGATATTGAGAGTTTAAAACAATTTAAATTTAGAGTTTTTACCACATTTTCTAAAAATTTGAATAATTTGAAAAATCTATTTGACTTTACTGAATTTCCCAATTTTTACAAAACATTTCAAATATCAGATGATAGGATAGGGTTTTTTATTTTTTATCCAAGAGATAAAGAAGATGAGTTTAATGGCAGAATTCGCTTAATTCACTCAGAAGAAGTTCTTATATTAAAAAAATATTTAACAGATGAAGGAACAAATTTTAAAAGAATTGATAAAGAGATTGATTTTATAGAAAATTTATTATCGAGATATAATAAAGAACAGCACCGATTAACTAATGAAAACTTATTAAAATTCGCTGCTATTAATGAAATTGTTCAAAACATTGAGGAATACAGTTGGGCTGAGCAACAATTCGAAAAATTATCCAATAACAATGTATCTATAAAATTTTTTGTGCCACTATCCAAAAAGAAAGAATTCCTAGACATTTTATTTAAAATTTTTAAAGATGAGATCATACTTCAAACAATAGATATATCTAAAAAACACCCTATTTATGAAACTCCCGCTTTAAAAACAGGTATTGATAAATCTAAAATAAAAAAATCACGAGAAGTAAAAAATAGAGACTATATTAAAGAAACTGGAGAACATGAAGAGGAAGAAGATTTAAGAGAAATAACTCCAACAGTAATGAAAAATTTCTTTCTAGTAAGACCATTCGAAACAATAACAAGAATGTATGGTACACCAACTTATTCTGAAATTGATCCTACGCCTATTATCGCATTTACTTTCCCAATTTTATTTGGATTGATGTTCGGCGACATTGGACATGGGCTTGTTCTTATTATTGCTGGATTAATTGGTGCGATTAAATTTAGAAAACGAGGTGGTGATGTTTACAATTTTTCATGGATTATCTTTTATTGTGGATGGGCTGCTTTTTTTATCGGGTTTTTATACGGAGAATATTTTGGACATCATGAGATAGAAGTATTTGGAAACGTACTTTGGCATCTTAACCCGATCAAAATTCCGATTTTAAATGTCACTTTATATAATCCATTGCATAATATAATGAGTGTCTTTTCTTTTGCGGTATTAATTGGTGTATTTCACATTAATTTAGGCTGGTTTATTCAATTTTTGAATTATTGGAAACAAAAGAGAAAATATTTGGCTTTGACTGATTCTTTGATCAAAATTCTTTTGCTAACGGGGGGATATATTTTAATTTTTGGATATGGTTTTGATATTTTTGTATGGTTGTCGTTTCCATATCCAATTTTATTAACTATAATTCCAGGACTTTTATTGTTACTTTTAAAACCGTTAGGAAGGGTTTTTAAAATTTCCTATTTACAAGAAGAATCTTTCGGGGGTTTACTGGGCGAAGGCTCAATTGAGGCATTTGATACAGTATTATCAGTTATGAGTAATGTTGCTTCATATATCAGATTATTAGCTTTAGCACTTGCTCATATTGCTTTATTAACATCAATCAACGCAATGATGGGACTAATTGAGGGAGAGGGAATGGGAGTAGAGATTATAAATTTGATTGGCGCGATTTTTGGAAATATGATTATCATCTTACTCGAAGGTCTGTTAGTTTTCATTAATACTATTAGGCTCCATTTCTATGAGTTCTTTTTTAAATTTTACCAAGGATCCGGTATAGAATACCTTCCATTCTATTTAGACGATTATTTTTCAGTCTTGAACTTTAGGATAGGTATTGAAAAAGATATTTTTTCCGATGAGATTGAAAAAGAGATTGATATAAAGTTAATAAAGGAAGAGGTTGATAAAGCGATAAGTTATATTACGAAAAAATTTCAATAAAAACTAAAAGTTTTTTAAGAAATCTCAATGTCAAACGGAAATAAAAAAAAAGAAATATCTCGTAAAGGATTTATTCTGAGATTAATTGTATTAATATCATATCTGCTGGTTCTCCTATATTTATATTATCTCTTTGTAGAATTCGGATCCAACCCTTTCATTGTGATTATATTATTATCATTTGTATTTCTAATTACGATAGGTCCATTTTTAGGAAAAAAAAGAAGGTCACTTTACTCTAGAATGTTTCCGGAGAGAAAGAAGCGACCAGTGCAGAGTAAAGAGAGACGTAAGAGAAGACCTATTATAGAAAAAGAACTTAAGCAAATTCAACCGAAAATATTCCAAGCAATTGATCTTGAATTTGAATATCGTGAACCATTAATCAGTAATTGTGAAAATTGTGGAAATATTTTACCAAATTTTGTAAAAAAAAAATGTCCTTTTTGTGGAGAACAAGTATAATATAAAGGGATGAGAAAAAATGAAGTCTATAAAAAATTCTGACAAAGAATCTAAAAATGGTTATATTTCGGCAATCACAGGATCACTGATTAAAATAAAAGGAATAGAAAATAATGTTCACCTTTATGATTTAATTAAAATTTCAAAATATAATATCTTAGGTGAAGTAATACAGATTTATACAGACCATGTGATTGTTCAATGTTTCGAAAACACAATAAAAGTGAAGTTAAATGATGAAGTCATTGGTTTAAATGAAACGTTATCAATGGAGTTAGCTCCAGGTCTCCTTTCAAATGTTTTTGATGGAATACAGAGACCTTTAGAAATAGTTTTTAACAATGCTAGTTCCGGAGAGCTAGACCGAGGTGTAAAATTTCCTCCTTTGTCAAGATCTAAAAAATGGCATTTTACACCGTTAAGAACAATTGATGAAGCTGTAGAAAGTGGAGATATAATAGGCATTGTTCAAGAAACTCAATTTTTAGAGCATAAAATAATGGTTCCTCCAAATGTCACTGGAAAATTATCTTTTATCACAAGAGAGGGTGATTACACAATTATAGATGAGATATATAGAATACATATAGATGGGGAAGATAAATCCTTTACAATGCTACAAAAGTGGCCAATTACGAAAAGTCGTCCTTATAAAAAGAAAGAAAATCCAAAAGAACCTCTAATTACTGGAATTCGAATGATAGATTTATTATTTCCACTCGCAAAGGGGGGAACTACTGCTATTCCTGGAGGTTTTGGAACAGGAAAAACTGTAATTCAACACTCACTAGCTAAGTGGTGTAACGCTGATGTGATTGTATATATTGGTTGCGGTGAACCTGGAAATGAAATTGCCAATGTTTTGAAACAATTTTCAGAAACAAAAAATCCTAAAAGCGGGTCTCCTTTATTAGAAAGGGTAGTTCTTATAGCAAATACCTCTAATATGTCGGTTTCAGCTCGAGAAGCAAGTCTATTCTCTGGAGTTACAATAGCAGAATACTATCGTGATATGGGATATGATGTTGCTGTTCTTGCAGATAGTACATCAAGGTGGGCAGAGTCATTACGAGAAATCTCTGGATTATTGGAAGAAATGCCAGCAGAAGAAGGGTATCCCGCCTACTTGCCTTCTAAACTATCTAGCTTTTATGAAAGAGCAGGTGTAGTTAAAACTTTAGGAAAAGACCATCTTGGAAATGAAAGAATTGGTACTTTAACGATTGTTGGAACTCTTTCTCCTCCCGCAGGGGATTTCAGTGAACCTGTCACTGCCACAACAAAGCGGTTAGTTCAAGTCTTTTGGGCATTAGATCCTAGTCTAGCATATTTAAAACATTATCCCGCTATCAATTGGCTTAACTCCTATTCCAATTATCCTACGCCCCTTGCAGATTGGTGGTATGAAAGAGATATTGATTGGGTTGAGATAGATATTGATTGGTTAGAATGCCGAAAACAAGTAAATGACATACTTTCTGAAGAGCAAGATTTAAAACATGTTATTCAATTAATAGGGGAAAAAAACTTGCCACAAGATTCTCAGCTAATCCTCTTCATAGCAAGAATAGTTAGGAACGGTTTTTTAATCCAAAGCGCATTTGATGATATCGATAACTTTACTGATGTTAAAAAAATGTTAGGCATCATTAAACTCATTCTCTTAATTTATAAAGAAGGTAAAAACTTTCTAAATAGAGGATTACTAATTGAATATCTAATAGATCCTGAGCTTATAACCTCAATATTAAGAATAAATCAAACTATACGAAATAGCGATTTTCAACAAATAGAAAACTTAAAAAATAAGCTTCTACAAACGTTTAGGAGTCTAACATTAGAATAAAATTCTTAACTTTTATCTTTCTTTTAAGGCTTGAACCACTCAAAAAAATAATAGCTACAAGTAAGAGGATTTGCGATAACAAACTTTTTCCTCCTATTACATAATGTTCGAAAAGTGCACCTTAAAGTTTTAAAATCTCTTTGAATAGTAATATATTAAAGAAATATTTTTATTGACAATTATAATAAAAAAGTATATAGCATAATTCTATGTTTAAGAGGTGAAATTTACAACTTGTATAAAGAATTAACTCAATTTTATAAAATTGGAAAAGAGTTAGGATTAAAAAGAAGTGAAATTAACCGAACATTTATATTTTCAGGAAATCGTTCTTTGTTATTTAAGTTTTTATTAATATTTGTTTTAGCTTTAATAGCTGTCGTTGTAGTTGTTGTTATAGTGGGTTGGGTTGGATCCAGATCTGTTTATGCAAGCGGAACCTTCTATTCATCTGTTAAGTTAAATGATTTTAAGAATAAAAAATGAAGTTAAACGTTGGTTCTGGAAGAAGATATGACCCAGATTATTGCAATATTGATTTATATGAAGACATATTAGCAGATCAACAAATGTCTGCGATAAACCTATCATTTCTCGATAACTCTTGTGAAGAGGTTAAAGCAATTCAGTTAATTGAACATATAGGTTTTTTCAAATCTCTCTATGTATTAAGCGAATTTTTTAGAGTCTTACAGTTTAATGGAGTTCTAATTATAGAAACACCTGACATTGAAAAGGCTTTTCAATCCTATTTAAATGGAAACTATGAACAGCAAAAGGAAATTTTAGGATGGATATTTGGTATTCCCCATGAAGGTCTTCAGCATAAGTTATGCTATCCCTCAAAATTGTTAGCGGAAATGCTTAGAAAAATAGGATTTATTGATATAAAAGAAAGAAAATATTATAATACAGAATCAATACCCACTTTAAGAATTGAATGTAAAAAGCCTTCAAAAGAGAATTTCTTACAAGTTATTACACATATTCGAAAACAAATGTTATTAGAGAACATAGTAGATTTTAAAAACTCATTTCTAGCAAAAGAGCAGGAGGATTTATTAACGTTTATTTTATTAAAGTTAAAAGAATTTGAAGGAAAAAAAGAAAAAAAATTTATCTTTGAAATTATTAAGACTATTCTAATAAGATTTCCTCAAGTAGCTAAAATTTTTCTTAAAGCGATTGAGGATATTAATTATCTTTCAAGTTTTGAGATAAAATACATTTATGAAATAATTGAATATATAATAAAATACAACCTTCCTAATATTTTATTTAATTCTCTTAAAAAACTGCCAACAATTCCAGGAACTCAAATGTTTGCATTTTCATCAATAGAAGCATTTGGTGAAAGAATAATAGAGAAATTAATGTTTTTTAAAAATGAAAAGCAGCAACAATTAACTCGTTTAAAGAAACTATCAACAACTAATAAACCGAATGAGTTATTCTTTTTCTCTTCCGAGATGGTTCAAAGAAAATCTCAAGAATATTTCTATCAAGGAATAAAGGAATTTTACAATCAAAATTATGACATTGCCAAAGAGAAATTGTTAAGCTCAATTCAATTATTTAGGGATGATTTAACTTATTACTGGAATTTAGCAAAAGTGTTCGTTAAATTGAATTTAAAATCAAATGCACTAAAAACTTATAGGAGAACATTAAGATTGCTAAGAATTAGTAAAATAAAGAATAAAAAGATGATTAAAAAGGATATCACTTCAGAAATAAGTTGCGTAAAGAAGTCAACAGAATCATTAGCGAACTTTAATCCCATCATAACTCTCGATAAGTACTATTCCGTAAATTAAAAAGCAATTATATTATTTTCCATAACGATTATATCATGAAATATTCAATTTTAATAACAAAAGTTTTAAAAGAAATTTAATCAATTTATATTTCAGAAAAAGAATCAAATAATTACAATGCCAAGTTTAATATCACTTTTAACCCGTAGAATAAAAAATTCTTGTGCAGTTTGGGAAATTACTTTAAAATGTAATAGCAAATGCATTCATTGTGGGTCCAGAGCGGGTAGCGCGCGTTCAGATGAGTTAAATACTGAGGAAGCGTTAAAGTTAGTAAAAGAGTTCCATTCATGTGGCTATAAAGGTGTCGCATTAATGGGTGGAGAACCTCTAATTAGAGAAGACTGGTTTGAAATTGCGAAAGAAGTTAAGAAATATAAAATGGACTTATCAATCGTTACTAACGGATTAAATGTTGTTAACCATATTCAAAAATTGAAAAAGTTAGATGTAGATTGCGTATCTTTAAGCTTAGACGGGGGGATTCCAGAAACACATGATTATCTTAGAGGAATTAAAGGAGCATATGATAAAACTATAAATGCTATGAAGACATTAAAAAAAGAAAAACTTCCTGTCTCAATAATTACAGCTATTAGTAAAAGAAACTTAAATGAAGTAGATTTAATTAAAAATTTGATTTTAGATCATAATGTTTCTTGGCAAATTCAATTAGCAGTCCCTATTGGACGTTTTCCTAAAGATTTAACTATTTCAAGAGAAGAATATTATGTATTAGCAATGTTTATTTCAATCAGTGTTAAAAAATACTCCTATCGAAGACTCCCTGTAATAGGAGCACATTGCATTGGTCACTTTTCAAGGTTCATCCCAAATTTAGGGTTAGCGCCCTGGGTAGGATGTCAAGCAGGATATTCGGTGTTAGGTATTCAAAGCAATGGAAATATAAAAGGATGTTTAACTCTTCCAGATGAATTTATCGAAGGAAATGTAAGAACTCAAAGTTTAAAGGAAATTGTATCAAATCCTCACGCTTTTGCATATAATCGAAGCTTTAAAAAAGAGAATCTAATTGGTTATTGCAGAAATTGTGATATGGCAAACGAATGTAGAGGAGGATGTCTAGGTACTGGTTATGCAATTAATTCCCATGATTCCCCCTATTGCTTACGAGCAATAGAAAATACGCGCTTTAATTCACAAATATTTAATATTAAAGGAAAAATGGACTCAATTTTATCAAAATATAAAAATCTTTATTCTAAAATTCTAAATATTTAAAATTTTAAATCAAAAATTTGGAGGAAATTTGTTAAATGATCAGCAATATACTAAATATATATAAAATTGGAAAGGAACTAGGATTAAACAAAAAAGAGATAAATAGATTAGTATTTTTTAAAAATCACAAATATAGTCTATTACTTATAATCCTTACAATCATTACCTTCACTTTTTTAGCATTAATTATAGCATTTTCTTATGTTCAAATTGATAGCAATACTTATCCGATAGGTACAAAATATTCAACAGTTAAAATAAAAGATTTTCGATTAAAAAGGAATAAAAGAGTATAATAATACTGTGAATTTACTTTTCAAGGCTTGAACCACTCAAAAAAATAATAGCTACAAGTAAGAGGATTTGCTATTACGAATTTTTTCCTCACAGATGTAGCTAAACGACCGGCTCTTACCATATCGATAGCCGTAATTTCAGAATCATGAGGTAGAACATGAACCATAAAAAGGGAATGTTCGAGTCCGGGACCTTTTTTATAAACCACGAAATCTGCTCCAAATTTAAGCCCAGGTCTCGGAATGTACCCTTTCTTCCTTAAATCTTTATATATAATATATTTTTCTTCAAATTTATGATGAATTTTTTTTGCTATCCCATGAAATTTCTTAGGATTTAAATTTATGTTCTCTTTTACGTCAAAAATAGTTATATCATCCCTTTCCAATAAGTAATAAGCTTCTATTAAAGATAATTCGCTTGGTTTGGAAAAATATTCTAAGCGTGGTTTACTAATTCCAAGTGGACTCCCGAAAAAGTTTTTTTTTACATAAAGGTAAGATGCATATAATGGATTGAAAACAATTACTCGATTATTTATAAATTTCGTAGGAATTTTATCCGGGACTTCGATATCGTCAAGAGAGATTTGCTCATCCTTTACTTGATTCATCATTAAAGAGTTATTAAAAATAACTTAATAAATCTTTCAATTTTACAGTGATTAGATGAAATTATATAATTTTCAATATTAATAATTTTAATTATATAACTAAAAAATACTCGTGTAAAAAAAATGGTCACTAGAAGGGCTGCTGTGGCTGGTAGCTTTTATCCACGCTATAAACCAGATTTACTTAACATATTAAAGGAATCTTTTACCAATGATGAGTTCGGTCCTGGCGAAGAACCAAAAACTTTAAACCAAGAACAAAGATCAATTATTGGAGGTGTGTCTCCTCATGCGGGATATGTGTATTCTGGTTGCGCCGCAGCATTTACTTTTTTGAATTTATTTAAAGAAAAAATACCCGATACTGTTATAGTGTTAGGTACCGATCACATTGGTTATAGAAAAGTAGCTTTAATGGATGAGGGAGAATGGGAAACTCCTCTTGGAAATATAAGTATTGATGAGGAATTATCTAAAAAGATATTAAATAACAGTGATATAATTATAAAAGATGAGTCCGCATTTATGGGTTTTCCTTTTGGAAGAGAACATAATATCGAAGTACAATTACCATTTATTAAATACTGCGCTCAAGAACAAAACGTTAAATTTATACCAATAAAAATCTCTATTAAAGATTATAATGTTATGAATGGATTAGCAAGTGATATCGCTCAAGCAATTGAATCATACGATAAAGATGTGGTTTTAGTTGCCTCTTCTGATATGACTCATAAAGAGGTGTATGATTCCAAGCAATTAGAAAAATTCAAGGAAAGAGATCAACAAGTAATTGATGCTTTTGTAGAGCTTAATCCCGAAAAAACACTTGAAGCAGCTTCAAAAACAACTGTATGTGGCCCTCAAACTATAACTTCTTTAATGATGATATGTAATAATTTAAATGCAAATAAAGGGAAATTATTGAAATATTATACAAGTTCTGAAAAAACTGGAAGTATTAGTGGATATTGTGTAGGATATTTTTCTGGAGTTTTAATGAAATAAATCAAGTTAAATATACAATAATTAGGATAGAAAAAAAGTTTTGAAGTAAAATGCCGGAAGATAATGAAAAAGTTGAGGATTTCATTAGTTTATGGAGAAAAAAGATGGAAACTGAAATTACAAGACCAAGTGCCATTGGAGAGACTTTAGAAAGAATTCAAGAGGTAGAAAAAGAGAACGAAGAATTGAGAAAGAAAATTAAAGAGAATATAGAATTGTTTAGTAAAACAGAAGAAATCGTCAAGAACACTATTGAAGAAAAGGAGAGATTAAAAGAACAACTAAAGCAAGCGGGAATGACTGGTGGGGTTGTAAGCGATGTTCAACAAGAAAATATGGAGCTTAATACTAAGATATTAAGCTTAGAAAAAAATCTAACTGAGAAAGAAATAGAATTAAGAGCAAGAAATAATGAAATAACTGATTTGAAGACAAAATTAGACATCGTTTCAAGAAATCAACAATCAGTAGATAAATTTGTCCCTGAAACAGATTCTACTGTAACAACAGCATTGATTGATAATTTACAATCTGAGTTATCCAAAAAAAAGACTCAAATCGATGAGTTAGAAAATAGGATTAATGCTTTAACTGAGGAAAATGAAGCTTTAAATGAACAATTGGTAGAAAAGCTGAAAAAACTACCAATAGATTATGTGGTACCTGTGGAGCAACCAAAATCATCAGTGATAAGACCTATACCAGTAAGACCCTCATCAGAAACACTAGAAATATTATGCCAAGATCTTCAATCAGATTTAAACAAATATAAACGAATTGTGGAAAAGTTGAATAAAGAAAAATCTGAACTCCAGCAAGCTGTTGAAAAGGGAGGTTTCAAATTAGAACCCGATGAGATAAAAGAGCTTAAAAGAGAAAATGAAGAACTTAAAACTGAATTATCAAAAATACAAGAATCTCTCATAATGAGAAAAGAGGAAGTTGTGCCTACTACTCAAGTTGACGATTCAGAACAATTAATAACTGATCTTCAGGAACAATTAAAAGAAAAAGATCGTTTGATAATAGAATTAAAAACATTGCAAGAATCTCAACCAATAGTTCATGAAGGCCCAATGTCCGGTTTAATCCAAGATTTGCAGAGTAAAATACGTAAGTTAAAAATAACATTAGAGGAAAAGAATAAAATTATTGAAGAATTAAAATCATCATAAATGAGTAGTCAAAACAAAAATCATACTTCCATTTTTTTTGCTGGACATTTTGCTATTGATACTATTATAAGATTTAAGCGAAAGAATAAGCCTAGTTTGGGTGGAAGTGTTTCATATTGTTCTTTAGCTTTAAGAACTTATACTCGAGAAGCTAACATAAGTATAGTTTCACATATAGGCAAATCAAATTTTGATGATTCTTTATTAAATTTGATAAAGAATAAAAAAATAGATTTGAAAGGTGTTGTATCTTCTGAAGTAAACAATACTAATTTCGTCTTAGATTATTATGATCATGCGAGAACTTTAACTCTGAAATCAAGAAGTCCTAGTCTTGATTTTAGGGATATCCCACAGGCGTATATAAATAATCCGCCTGATGTAATTGTATTAGTTCCATTATGTAATGAAATCTCTTATGAGTATGTATCGCAGATATTAAATAAATTTCCCAATGTATATATAGGGATTGATTTACAAGGATTTATTAGAAAAATTGATGAGAATGGTAAAGTTTGCTATGTTTATGATGATAATATTATCTCAAATATGACAAAAATAATAGAATTAATCGGAGATAAATTAATTCTCAAAGGATCTGAAGAAGAAATGAAGTTACTAGCATGTGAAAATGAAGACCTAACTAAAGTAATGATCCATTTTAATAGTTATAAGATTAATGGAATTTTTATTATGACCCTTGGAGATAAGGGCTCAATGATTATTAAAAATGGAGAAGAAATTTTGAAAATTCCTGCATTTAAGCCCAGAAGAGTTGTTGATGAAACTGGTGCTGGTGATATATATTTTTCTATATTTCTTTATGAATTTATTCGATCTGATAAGTCGTGGCAAGCAGTTAAAAATGCTGCATATATAGCATCTGCAGCTGCTTCATTTTTGATAGAAAAAAAAGGTCCAGCTGGTTTTGAAACAAAGAAAAAGGTAATAAAAAGAGTAAAAAGAGAGAGGTATATCCTTTAATCAAAGCAGATTAATAACTATGCACATTAATAGCCATTTAGCAGTTGGAGTAATTTTTACATCATTTCTACATTATTTTTTTAACTTCACATTGCTGGAATTTGTGCTTATTGTGTGTTTTTCATTTATTTGTGATTTCGACGTATTCTTTTCGAAATATGCTAAAGATAACAATCATAGACTGTTAATTAGCCACTCAATAATTCCAAGTATAATAGTAATTATCATTGGATATATTTTGAATTGGCCAGCATTAGTTATCGGTGGTTTTAGTTATGCTGTTCATATAACTATTGATACTATAGATTGGGGGACAAATTTTTTTTATTTTCAAAAAAAACAAATCGGTTTTAAACTACTAATTTCAAAAGAGGAATATGAAAACTTACCTAAATATTTAGCTAGATATAAAATACCAGCATCCTTTTTTGATGAGAAATATTATAACAATAAGGTTTGCTTAGCAACTGAAATTATTCTTTTTATTTTAATGATAATATTTATTCTATTATTTGCCGTACAGTATTTATTTATGATTTTACTCTATTTTCTTGGTTTATATTTTCATTTACATCGTCATTTTACCCTAAAAAAGATTGAAGCAAATAACAAAAAATCTAACTTTTAATTAATAGGTAAAAGATTTTTGAAAGGCATTAAATTAGTTACTACAAATACATAAAAAAATCATCTTTGAATCTGATCTAAATGGATGAAAATGAAATAAGGATATTCAATTGTGATTTAAATGATACTAATTTGTTCAACTGTATTCTTGAGGAACTGGGCGAAAAAGATCTTAACTCATTATCGATTGCCGCTCCAATAGTACACAATAAAACTTATTTTAATTGTATAAATGCTAGTTTAGTGACATGCTTAAGAAAAAATAGAGAGGAATTAGATTTTCATCAGGTACAATTACAAATAATAAGAAGTGAAAGTGGAGATTGGCTAATTAAACAAATAAATATTATTGTTGATAAACAAATTGCTGATGATTTGGTATATGAAAGAATTAATCAATGTCTAAAATTCGTTAAAAAGGGCTGTAGTATTGATGATTCTATCCAATTGTCTCTAGTTCATTCAGAAGTTAAGGAAGATCTTAAGCAGTATAAAGTTAAATTGCTTGAAATTAATCAATTCATTGAAGAAATTAAAGATGATAAAAGAAAAAAAGAGAAATTATTCTCGCTATTTAGAGATATGGTTTCTAATAAATAAAATTTTTATTATCCATAATTATTTTTAATTCGGTGATTTCTATTTCGAATGAAATAACAACAAAAGTTGGTATAAAATTGGGTGAATCTGAATCTCAAATGATCTTTAAATGCGATTTAGGAGATATGAAGGTTAAAGATTGTTATATTGATGAGGAACATCACGAAGAGGTTGATATGTTAGGACCTAATCCTGCCAGGTTGCTTGCCTTAGGTGTATTAGGATGTTTAAGTGCAAGTTTTATTTTCTGTTTAAAAAAAAGAAATTTCACACTAGATGATTTTAAAGGTGAAGCGGAGGTTACTATTGCTAGAAATGAGAAGGGATTTTTGAGAATTAAAAAAATTGATGTCAACATTATCCCAAAAATAGAAGATCCCAATGCCATTAAAAGAGCAAGGCAATGTTTAAAACAAGTAAAAGATGGTAGTAGTTTTTTCGAGCAATATTGTATTGTAACGCAATCAGTTCGAGCCGGTATTGATGTAAATGTTAATATTAACCTGTAATTTTATACTTTCCATAAAAATAAATAAAATTAATGAATGAAGATGTCAGAACAATTAAAGACTAAAGTTGGTTTAAAACAAGAAGAAGAAATGATATTCAAATGCGATCTTGGACAGTTGAAGATTCAGAACTTATATATTGACGAAAAACATAAACAAGAAACTGAAAGAATAGGTCCCTCCCCTGCAAAATTATTAGCCTTATCTGTTTTAGGTTGTTTAGCTGCAAGTTTTACATTTTGCTTACAAAAGAAGGATTTCACATTATCTAATTTAGAAGGAAAAGCAGAAGTTACAATAGCTAGAAATGATAAAGGATTTTGGAGAGTTAAAAAAATAGATATTATTATAATCCCGAAGGTTGGCGATCCTAAAATGCGTAAAAGAGTAGACCAATGTAGAAAATTCTTCGAACAATATTGTATTATTTCAGAATCTGTGAGAAATGGGATTGATTTGAATGTTAATCTTGAATATTAAATCTTTTTTTTAGTTTAAAAACTCAAAAGCAAATCCAAATTGCTACTTCTTAATCTTTTATACCATCCTCAGTAATAGAAAAGATTGCATCACTCTCGGGAATATGAGGAGCATCTACAACTTTTGCTATTCTTTGTTCTCCTTTTCCTTTTCTCAAGAAAATTCTAATTGTGGCGCCATGTGCGACAACGTGTCCTCCTGTATGTATCAAAGGATTACCATAAAATACATCTGGTCTAGCAGATACTTGGTTTGTAAAAACGACTGCCAACTCATCATAGGTCTCGGTTAATCTTAATAAATCATGGATATGAGAATTAATAATTTGTTGGCGCGATGCTAGAGTCCCTCTTCCGATATATTCACTGCGAAAGTGTCCTATAAGGGAATCTACTACAATTAATTTAATATTTTTTTCTTTTATAATTTTTGGAGCTTCTTTAACTAATAAGATTTGATGATTACTGTTGTAAGCCCTTCCAACAGTAATATTTTTTAATACTATATTATGATCCAAATCTTTTGCAACAGCCATCTGTATTAATCTTTCAGGTCTAAAGGTTCCTTCAGTATCAATGTATAACGCTCCACCTTCAAGGCCCCCTACTTCATAAGATAATTGTGCATTAACACACAACTGATGAGCTAATTGTGTTTTTCCGGTTCGATATTCTCCAAAAAGTTCTGTAACTGCTCCGGGTTCAATTCCCCCAATCAATAAATCATCTAAATTGTTACTACCTGTAGTTAATTTGTTTAAAGTCTTTCTTTTTTCCCATATTTTATCAGCAGACTTGAATCCCATTTTTTCTATGTCTTGGGCGACCTTGATTATTTTTTCAGCCGTTTTTTCACCTATACCTGCTTCATCCATTAATTTTTTCAATGGATACATAGCAAGAGTTCTAATAGACAAAATTCCTGCATCTATTAATTTTTTTACAGTTGCGTCACCGACACCCGGTAAATCTTTCAAACTATAAGACGTTTCTGATTTAGGTACTTCTTTACCACGAGTATCATCAGATTCTGCTTTTTTTTTTGCCATTATATTATATTAAGTATAAATTTTTTAAATGAATTCCCTATAAATTTGATCTTTAAATAAATATAAAAATAATAATAAAAAGTTAATAGAAGAATAAAAAAATTTAAGTTATTTTATTTTGTCTCTTTTCCACTTCGAGTTATTAAAAGCATAATTATAAATAAAATCACTGAAAATAGAAATGTTAATACCCCCAATGCTTCCGGAATCCATATGTAACTTAAATACAGAAAAGGGATAATGAATATAGCAACGAATAGAATTACAATAGGCAATGGGACCTCCTCATCTTTAACATCTAGGATTAAAGGAACGCTAATCAAAGATATTAAGATCGTAGCAAGAATTTTGAAGCCTAAAGCCATTGATGGTTCTGCTAAATGTACATTAGGTAGCCAGAAAAACCAAAATTTTTGTGTAGGGAGTACTTGTAAAGCAAGATTAGTCTCTGGGATAATTGCACTAATAATCAATTGTATTAAAACTCCAAGAGCGAGGTACAATAGTATTTCATTTATTTCTTTTTCTTTTTTGCGATATACACTAATAGTATCGCGCAAAATTGTAGCAATCCATAATATGAAAAGAATTATAAATGCAAAAACTGGATCCCCTCCCATACCCCAATAATAATTAACCGGTACTACAGCAACAATATAAGCTAAATAACCATACTTTTCATTACGACCAAATAAATCAAACACTAAAAAAATCGCAAAAATAATGAATAAAGTTATCAAAATTATAATAAAGGGAATGTCATCAAATGCCATAATTATATCAACTTTTTTTTTTGGTGCTAAAGTTATTTTTATATTATTATATAATTAATTCTATTTATTTAAAATTATAATTCCATATTATACTTAAAATAATTTATTAGAGTTTAGATATTATCTTTTCTAATTCAAGAATCATTTCTTGAGCTCTTTCCTTTTCTTCTGATTCAGCAGACAGAAGTATGGCATTTCTATATAATGCTACTTTAATGATAGTATACGTATCGTCGTTTATTATCTTCAATTCATTTATTATATCGTGATATTTATATCCTTTCTCATCCGCAACTTCTATTAATCGATTATGTATATTATCAATTAATTCTGAGGAAATAGGTATTGTTTTATTAATTTTACTTCCTTTAGGAAATCCTCTCGTTAATGAGCTAAGTAGATCTTTTTGAATAGTCATTATTTCTAATATTCTCAATAAAATAAAATTTCCATCACTAAAAGGGGCATATTCTGTAAAATAAAATTTTAATGTATCAGCAGCTGCAAAACATGCACGTTCTTCTCTTATTTGCCTTGAGATCTCTCCCGGATAATTCTCAACCTGCTTTATAGGAAATCCGCCATCTTCAATGAAATCCCTAACAACAGGAGAAATTGAAGGTGTAGTAATAATGGTATTAGCTATAGATTTTTGAATTCTGTTGTCAAAAGTTATAAAAAGCATTAATAAATCTTCAAAACTTATTTCTAATCCATTTTCATCTATCACCAATATTCTTGAGCCATCTACATCAAAACAGACTCCAAGATGGCTATTAGATGCTTTAACAATATCAGCTGTATTTCGTATAGTATTAATACTAGGTACTGGACTTGAAGATCTTTCACGATAATGTGTATTTAGAGCAATTACTTCAACTCCAATATCATTAATTAAAAGAGGAGTTATTTTCCCAGTAGGTCCATATGAACAATCTACTACTATCTTTAAATTTGCTTTCCTAATCTTTTTTTTATTTACAAACTGCTGAAGTGATTTAATATAAATATCCGAAGTCTGAGGTATTGCTGTTATTTGACCAATTTCATTAGGAACAACTCTTCTTACTTGTTGAGGGTAATTATTGTAAGATTCAATTATTTTCTGAATTTCAATTTGTGATAATTCAATTCCTCCTGCATCTAAGAAACGTATTCCTACATCCTCGCTAAATAAATGCCCTCCTGATATGTAAACGCCTCCACTGGCCCCAAATCTTCTAATCGTAAATTGTAATAGTGGGAAAGTACAATCTGAAAGGTTTAAAAGATTTATTCCAGTAGACATCAACCCCGAAGTGTAGGCTCTCTTTAACATCCGGCTGTCATTATGATAATCCCTACCCATGACAATTGATTCATTTTGTTTGAATAAACTACCATGAATTGATCCAATCGAGCTGGAAATCTCAGGTGTAAATACGTAGTTTGCCTTGCCTACTATTCTACCGTTCTTTTTCAGCTCATTGAGGTTTTTAATTGGATTATGAATCATTAAAGGGGCGACTTTTTTAAAATCTCGATTAAATTTCAATTGGAAATTATATATGTTAAAAAGCTAAATAAACCTATATAACTTTAACGATTTTTGATTATTTGAAGAATTCTCTTTACTATTTAAGAAATGAAAAATTATATAACCTTAACTTAGTTCTTTTATTTAGATTTATAAATAGAATAGTTAGGAATTATGTCTGAAATATTAGGTTCATTTTCATTTGTTTTACATGCTCATTTGCCATGGGTTTTAGGACATGGTGTATGGCCCCATGGAATGGATTGGGTAAATGAAGCTGCAGCTGAAACGTATATCCCATTATTGATGGAATTATACAAGTTAGTTGATGATGGATATCACCCAAAACTTACTGTTGGTCTTACACCTGTTTTATGTGAAATGCTACGACATCCAAGGTTCACAGAAGGATTTATAGGTTATTTAGATGAGAAATATAATACCGCATTACATGATTTTGAAGATTTTACTGAAAATAAATATGAGGAAGGTAGAATTCGCTTAACCAAATGGTGGCAAGAGTTCTATGGACGCGTTAAAGATAATTTTTTTCATAGATACAATAAAGACATCGTGGGTGCATTTAAAAAGCTCCAAGATATGGGACTTTTAGATATAATTACTTGTGGCGCAACTCATGGATATAGTCCGTTGCTATCTAAAGAAACTTCCATCGATGCTCAATTTAAAACTGCTGTTGATAGTTATAAACGACATTTTGGAATGGCTCCTACAGGTGCTTGGCTACCAGAATGTGCTTATCGTCCAGCATATAAATGGAAAAATCCAATAACAGGTGAAGAATATGAACGACCAGGTGTCGAATATTTCCTTGCTAAAAACAGTTTGAAGTATTTTTTTATAGATACTGCTTTATTGTTAGGTGGTAAATCACAAGGAGTTTATGCTGCTCGATTCCCCTTACTTGCTGAACTCTGGAAACAGTTTGAATCCCAATATGAAGAAATTCCTACTTCGTTTGAGAAATCTCAGTATGAACCATATCTAATATCTACTGATCCATCAACAGGAGCCCCGGTAGGATTCTTTACAAGAGATGAAAAGACTGGAATTGTAGTCTGGAGTGGGGAACATGGATATCCTGGTTGCGCTGAATATTTAGATTTCCATAAAAAGAATTGGCCTGGCGGGATGAAATACTGGAAGGTGACGAGCCCAAAACTCGATCTTGGGCAAAAAATGTTATATTGGCCAGATGATGTGCCTGCTAAATTAGATGAAAATGCTAGTCACTATATAAATTTAACTAAAGATATTTTACGTGATTTCAAGAATAAATTTGGGAGAGATGGCATAGTAGTGGCTCCCTATGATGCAGAACTCCTTGGACACTGGTGGTTTGAAGGGAATTGGTGGATCGCACGCGTTCTTCGATGGATGGAAGATGATCCAGAAATAAATCTAACAAATACAAGGATCTACCTTGAAGAAAATCCTCCAAATAAAGTAGTAAGCGTGATTGAAGGCTCTTGGGGTCAGGCATCTTCACACTGGGTGTGGCTTAACGAGTGGACAACTTGGACTTGGGAAAGAATTTATGAATGTGAAGCTAAAAGTGAAGAAATTATTGCTAGATATAAAAATTCACATGATCCTAATCTAATTAAAATTCTCAAACAGATGGCGCGAGAACTATTACTATTAGAAAGTAGTGATTGGCAGTTTTTAATTACTACGTGGTCTGCCAGAGATTATGCAGAAAATCGGATTGCTTTACATTATGAAAATTTTAATAGGCTCTATAATATGGCAAATACGTATGCTACTGGACAAAATGTTGACGAGGGTGAATGGCATTTCCTCGGCACTATCGAAGCTACTGATGATATATTTGAAGCTTTAGATCTTGAACCATTTGCTAAGAAATAAAAAATCATAGATGGCTTAATATAAATGGATATATCTTTTCTCCACTAAATTTATGACCTTTGTTTTGTACATGAATCATTAAATTTTCAGGATGATTAATTTCTTGATAAGCTTCTTTGATTATCGGGATAGAGATTTTAGTCCCTATATAGGGAAAGATCTTATCTTTTTTCCCTATCGTAATCGCTAAAGGGCGGGGAGCTAGAGATGAGTAGACATCATGTAATTCAAGATATTTTCTTAAATCTGCTATATAATTACAGCCACAATGATACATTGCTAGTATTGAATGATCCCAGGTACTAAAGTATCCAGAAGTAGCACACACTTTAATTCTATCATCAAAAACTGTGGCAAATAAAGAAAGAGTGCCCCCTCCTGAATGTCCAATTATTCCTAATCGTTTAGGATCTACATCATCATGATTTTCTAAAAAATTTATTAATGATCTTACTTCAGTTATACGAAGACCTAGCATATCTAATCCTATGAAACGAAGCCAATTAGATCTTTGCCCTTCATCTTGGAGGAAAAAAAGAAATTTATTCTTAAAAGATTCTCGAACCCCACTTCCAATCCAATCAAAAGATAGAGTTATTAGTCCTAACTTTGCTAACTCATATCCAAAGTATTCCTTGTTCTTGGATTTTTTAATTCCAACAGAATTATAAATACTTTGCCCATGTCCATGAATACAAATACAAGCAGGTGCTTTATATTCAAGTTTTTCAGGAATACACATTACTCCAGGGACTCTTAATCCAGGAATAGTCATTAAAGAAAATTGAATAAATTTAATTCCATTTGATGTTGTTTCACCATGTATTTTTAACTGCTGTTTGTTAAAAGGCAGGGGTTCTAAAGTTGGTATCTTATTTAAGATTAATTCTTTAGCTTGATGTTTCCATGTTTCAAAGCTCATTTCTAGTGGTTTTAATACATAAGTTAATTCGGGGGGGTGATCTCTTAACCATTTTTTAATGAAAGGTTGTAAAGAAAAATTCAAGTTGTTGTCTTTTCGATTAATTTTTCCTATTTTTTTTTTCACTTTGGAAGGTATTTTGAATGGAGACATTATAATAAATAAATTAAATTCTAGTATTTATATACCATAATTTTATGATAGATAATTTCGAATCTAATTCTTTATATCAATAATCTTCTCTTCTTTGAGGGATCGATCTGCTGCAAAAGACATTAGATGACTTTGAAGAGACTCTCGAGCAGTTGTTAATGGTTTTTCTTCACCTCGAATTGCTGCTAGAAAACCTCTAATTAGAGGATAATCCTCATATTCATGTGGATTTTTTGTAAGTTTTATCTTATAATTAATTGATTTCCCAGTTAGATGGTCATAGACGGTAACAGCCATTCCCATTAGAGTAAAACTTCCAATTAAACTTGCCTTTGTTCCATCGATACGAATAAATCGCCCCTCTCTATAAGAGTGGCCATGCATTGTTAGTGTAGCAACAATTTGATTTGAAAACTCAATATTAGTTACTTGAGCTGAAGGTTGATCGTTATCACAATCATATACACATCTCCCATAAGGACCCTCTTTTAGTGCTTTTAATATGCCTGCATCAGATAGATCTTCTGAGATCGTATTAATTGGCCAACCACGATATGGTGTATTTTTTCTGAATTGAGGTATTAATAAATTAGTAATTCTGGGATGATTTTTCCAAAGTTTGATAATCCATCGCATAAATTTTTTTTCTGTTTGGATTAGATCGTTATGAAATTGAACAGTTTTAAGATATAGATTGATAGCATTATAATGACATACATTTGAGTGGGGACATCCGTCACTACATCTTTTAGTGGCATCTTTAGGACGATTCTTGCTTGTTAAATAACTTTTTCTAGCAAAAGAAGAAATTTTAACAGGATTAGCACCTGCAAACCAATAAAGAATATCAAAATCATGACACGCTTTAGCTAATATCATAGGAGATGTCTCTCTCTGGTCTCTCCAGTTCCCTCGAACAAAACTATGCGCATAAATCCAATGACCAAGGTTTATAGAATAATTTATATTAATAATTTCACCTAATTTTCCAGAATCAATAATTTCCTTTAACTTACTAAAAAGTTTAGTATACCTTAGAACATGACAAATTTGTAAAATAATACCCATTTTTTCTGAAGTCTGTACTAAATTGCGACATTCTTCCTCGGTTGTAGCCATCGGTTTCTCCAGAAGTACATGATACCCTTTTTTCATAGCATTCATAGCAGGTTTGTAATGCATTTGATCTTGTGTAGTGATAATCGCTAAATCTGCAAATCTAGGTTTCTCTAGAGCACCTTTCCAATCATTAAATTCAAGATTTTTTGGAATATTATGATTATTTGCTAATTTTTCTCTTCTTATGGTATTTGGTTCTGCTACGCTCACAATTTTTAATTTATTAGGATGCGTTAAGGCATAGGATGCATATGCATCTGCTCCACGGTTACCAGCGCCTATTACTATACCCGTTAATTGTTTCATAACTCTATCACTCTTCTATTTATATTTTCATTGAAGATAAAATCAAGATAAAAAATATTCATTTAAAGTAAAATAACTTCCTAAATTTATAATAAAATTATTTTTTGCTTACCATAATTTTCAATAACCTATAGAATATATCCAAACTGTAAAATACCTATAATAATTAAATGCTATAAGGCCACGACTTAACTTTAAGACTCTCATCTGGACGATATTTTTCTTTTCTTGCTAAGTTTCTTGTGTATAATTCACCTTTTTCAACATAGTATCTCATCTTTTTTAAATCACTATAATTCGGGATGGATTCAGAGAAATTAGGTAACCAAATCTTTTGATAATATAACATGTTTCTCATTAAACCTTCTATTTTTTCTTCATCTTCTATAAAATCACACATAGGATCATCTAGTAATGCTTTAATTAAATCGTCAGGATTGCCAGATAATGCAGCATCTACAACTAATTGCTGATTCTTTGCATGAAACTTAACCCATTCGCTAATTGGGCTAGCAAAACTCCCTATTTTTACTTTATGAATCTCTTTATTTTTGAAATAACAAGGTATTTCAATTATACAATTATTTGGTAAAGATGGGATAGTTCCATCGTTCAATACATTACATACATGATGTCTTGAAATGTTCCTCTCTCTATCTTTAGCCATTAATAGGGCTTTTTCTATACCTTCTGTTGGGCGTAAAAATAATTTAATAATCCAATCAAATCTTTTTCTTTTTAAAGCTTTAATCAATGAGTACATGAATTTTCTTTCTAATTGAACTCTATGCACGCTTCTTAATTCAGTAATATTAAAAGGTCTATCCCAATGATTAAAATAATTATAATATTTTGGTAAAAATTCAGCCACATGCCTATCCTCTACATATGTTAAATATCCTGTCTGCTTTAAGAGATAAAAATTAAATGGCCTACTAAACTTACCTGATTTATACATATAATCAGCCATTTCTCGCAATATTGGATAAAGATCTTCTTCGCCATATTCAAACTTAGTTATCCAAGAAAAATGATTTAATCCACCATAGAGAATTTGAAATTTCTTTTTGGGTGATGTATTTATTCTACAATATTTTAGAACTTTTCCAAATTTCCTTGATTCTAAATAAAACAATTCATGACACAGTCCTACTGATTGAACTTTCGGCGCTATTTGATAAGTACTAAGCATTGTAGTGCTTTGAGGGTTTGTATAATTTATAACTAACGCATTAGGGCATAATTCTTCAATATCTTTTAAAATTTCAACTATAATAGGTATCGTTCTAAGACCACGAAATATCCCTCCTGGACCTACTGTATCTCCTGTGTTTTGGGGTATTCCAAACTTCAATGGAATATGAATATCAATCCATTCAGATCTTTGGATACCCACTGATATGGAAATTAAAACATAATCTGCGGCCGGAAGTGCCTTTCTTCTATCAACTGTGGAAAAAATCATTATCTCTTTTTTATGGAGCTGAGCCATACGCCAAACTACTTCTCTTATCAAAGATAATGAATAAACGTCAATATCTACTAACCATAATTCAATAGGATTGAAATCCTTAGCGAAATCTAAAATGTTCATTGTGCATGGAATTGCAAAACGATATGAGCCTGCTCCAATATAAACAATCTTATACTTACTTTTACTCACTTCTATCATTTCTTTATTTGATTGTTTCGGGAACTCGTAAGAAAAATGGAATTCCAATCCATAAAATAATCCCCGTTATAAAAAATACCCATAAAATTCCAAAATTATCTGCTAAATAACCTGCAATGAGAACACCTGGTACTTTTGCTATTGCGTTACCTATGTTTATAATTCCCAAAAATCTTCCTCGTGATTCTTCAGGAAGTAAATCTAGTGTCCATGCATCTGTTGCTAACCATAATCCAATGTTAAAAGGCATCATTATCCCAAAACCTAATAATAAAAATTGATAACTGGATCCCAAAAATGTTATTATAAAACAACCTATTGGAGAAATTATTAAACTTATTAAAGCTACTTTTTTTCTACCGATTGTATCGACGTATTTTCCTAGAAGAAATATACCTAATCCAATAGCAATTAAAATAAATGGTAGGAATATTAAAATTTCTAAAAAACTTAATGAAATGTCTTGAAGTAATATCAATAAAAATGGAGTAAAAGCATATTGACTCATAATTAAAAATAGCATCGCAACAAATAAGCGTAGAAAATCTTTATGTTGGATCATTTCTTTACGATTTAACAAATTCTTAAGATCATGAAGCCAGTTTCTTGGAGGTGTATTTACCTTAGGTTCTTTCACTAATATACTTACAAGAATCCCTACAATGACTAATAATAAAGCTCCCCCTCCAATAAAAATGGAGTGGACTTCTCTAGAAAATGTTTCTGTCCCTTCAGGTAAAAGAATTATTGCAGGAATCCAAACTGTCATGGAACCCATATTTGTAGCTATAAACAAGATTGAATTAATTCTACCTCTTTTTTTTTTGGAATTAAATCCCCAATTAAAGATTTATTTGTAACATGAAACATATTTGAAGTAATTGCTAATAAAAACCCTCCAATAACTAATAAAAGTAAAAAATAGGTTGTTGAAATATAGAAAATCATTAGCCCTGCCGTTAATACCATACCTATCAAAATTATGGGAATACGCCGTCCAAGTTTTGTACGTAAATTATCAGAAATTGCTCCCCATATTAAATAAAAAATTGTACCAAATATTCCCATTAATGCAACCATAGTGGAAACACCAAAATAACTCACATTTGCTATAACACTAGCGAATGAAGAAAACCATTGCCCTTCGATTTCTGAATAAAGAGTTGTACCAAAAGCTAAAAAACATAACGCTAAAATCCAAGATTTACGAATTCTTAACTTTTTCTTTTTTTTTGAAGTTTTATCTAAAGAATCAAATTCCAAATTATTTTCCATAAATTTATTTACAATTCTAAATGTTAAAAAGATTACTTTATGGAGACTAATCTATTTTATTGGTAATTGTAAAAACATTATTTAGTTTCAATTTGATGATTATTTACTTAAAATAAGTTAATTTTCAGAAATGTTTTGCCCATCGAGAAAATCCGATATCAAATCGATATAAATTTTCTTGAACATTTTTTGTTTTAATTGGATCATTCCAAATCAATTTTAGCATAACAAATTTTTCATCAGGAATTTTAAAGTTTACTTGACCAATTTCTTTAATACTATCTGGTTCAAGAAAACATAAATGGTTACCTTCTTTGATTACCTTCTTTTTTGGTGTTAATAATTTCCAACTAAGGTTAACATTACTTACCAGATTCCAATAATCATTGCATATATAAATATAAGATTGAAATATTTCACCATGTTTGTATACTTTTTTTGGCCAATCTACCATAGCATAAATTGATTCAAATGCATTTTTAATTACATAATACCCTTTTTTAGGTGTACGATAAAAATCAATTATAGACCAAGTAATAGAAGGGAAGCAATCAATACCTAAAAATGTAATAAGACCCGCAAGGGGTCTATATTTAATTTGACGAAACATTTCAGTTGTGGCTTTTAAGCATTCAGCCTGCCATTCTTGAGTTGTCCTAATATATTCTTCTAGAGATTCACATTGATTTACTTTAATCCATTTTTTTTGAACTTTTTTTTGAAAACAGTGATTTTTCTCTAATGAAATCCACCAATCTTGAGGAGGTGGCCATAATATGGGATCAGGATAAAATTTTCTAAAATTTTCTAAAATTGGGAAGGCTTGTGCTCCGTATTCAGTCACAAAACGAGCTTTATCTCTTAATTTTCCATTAAGCCCCCACCATTTAATATGATATCGATAATCTTTCTTATGATTTCCATTATACCAACCAGCATAATAATGAAAATCAGTATAGAATTTTTTAAATTCAAATATTTTCTTGTTTAATTTTGGAGAGCGAAAAATTGTAAATGGTAATTCACAAATACCGGAATAAGGTAAGATTATATTTTGCCCATTTTCAATTTCCTTTATTAATAGATACAATTCAGGATCAAGTTTTACACTATTAGAATTAAAAAATAATCCAAACGGATAGAGATCAAAATATTTTCCTGTTATCCATAAAATGAATATGAATAAGCTAATTCCAAGAATAAAACTAAATAATCCAGAGATAATTGGTAAAGAAATTATTGAAGTTAAGAAATTAAAAAATGAAATTCCTAGCCATAAAGAAAAAAGAACTGATATAATAAAGAGAAAAGAAGAATATTTAACTATTTTCATATTAGGGGCGAAAAATGGTTCATTATGCGCACACCATATAGCAATAGAAGGATGGGATTGGTATGTTTTTATAGCAATTTCTGCCTGTCTTTTTATTTCAAGAAAAACTTTTTTACTGTAAACCCATTGTAACGGTAAGTCTTGCCAAAGAATAAACCCTTCTTCATCACATGCTTCATAAAACTCTGGACGGGAGAGATGTGCATGAACTCGTAAACAATTCATATTTGCATTTTTAAATAGTTTTAGATCTTTCAAAAAGTCGTTTTTAGTAGCGATTGCTAATCTTTGCCAAGGGGGATAATTTGTGCCCTTTATGAAGAATCTATGTTT
>CAZBNW010000006.1:0-54485 GCA_964493385.1 uncultured archaeon
TAAAGAAAGAAGCACCTCAGATCCAAGTAGGTACCTACTTTATCCCAATCATTCCTTTCCTAGCCGATAATGACGAAAATTTGGAGGATGTAATAAAACAATCTAAAGAAAGTGGAGCAGATTTTGTTTTATTCTCCCCAGGCTTAACGATGCGTGATTCTCAAGCCAAATATTTTATAAGAAAATTAAAAGAAAGCAAATATAATTATGTTGTTAAACCTCTTCTCGAATTATATAAAGGTCAGATGCATCCACCTGCACAATATGCCAGAAAATTACATTCTAAGTTATTGAGCTTATGTGAGAAATATGATATAGCAGTAAGAGTAAAACGTTGGATTCCTTCCGATTATCGCAAATGGAATTATAAGATCTCAGAACTCCTATTAAATAAAGAATATATAGATGCATTAAAAACAGGCAGATCGAATAAAACTCTAATGTGGGCAGGATTAAACCTTAATAACCTAGAAGAATCGATATTAGATGTTTATAAGAGAGGTGAATTGCACATAATAAAAAACTTTAATCCCAAAATAATTGAAATTATCGAACCTTACTTAGAAAAAAGTAAAGAATTAAAACAAAAAAAGGGGTTAGAAAAATTTCTATAATCTCAGGAATAACCCACGAAATCATTGAAGAATTGAAAAAAACTGCCCCTAAATTAACTCCCGCACAAATAGCTCGGAGAAATAAAATATTGAATTCTAATAATCCAAACTTTTTTGGATATGGTCATAAGCTTTCTGATATAGAAAAAATTACTAAAACCCTGTATAATAAATATCAATGTAATTATGAGGATGCTCTTGCTATTTGTAAAAGTCTAGTTAATTCCAATATTCATGAAGAAAAATTCGCAGGGATCTTTTTTCTCAATCACTTTAAAACCAATTTCAATCAAGCAACTATAGATATGTTTGAGCATCAATTATCTAAATACTGTGATACGTGGGCTTTTTGTGATAGTTTTTGTTTCAGTTTTCTTTATTTTAATTATAATAAGAAATATGGAAGTTATGCTTAAATGGATATAAACGATATAAAATGTCCAAAATTTGCTTGGATAATAATGATTGGTCTTGGTTGCTTTGATTTGATTAGAGGATTCATGCATACCGTCATACTTGAATTTGCAGCCATCAATATTTTTGTAATTGATTTATCCGGTGGTGTGGATAATCAAATGCTTTTATTAGGCATTTTTGGAATTTCAAATTATCTCACGGGAATTATGTTTATATTAATTGGGCTTAAAGCTCGACAATTAGTCCCAATAATACTTCCTGTAATACCAGCTATATATTTTTTAGGAACAGCATTAATTTCTAGGGTAGCAAACCCTACCGCCAAGTTAGGGGGAGGTCCCTACATGCTGGTATATTTCGCGGTTTGTATAGCGACGTTTATAGCAATCTTAGTTGTAAAAATTAAGAATAGAATGGAAAATAAATAAGAAATAATTTTAAATTAATAAGCTGAGAAATTTAAGTAAAATGAAATAGCCTTATGAAAAAACTTTAAATGATATTTTTTCCTTTTTAAATTACGAATTTTGATATTTTAAAAACTTAAATGTTTTATAAAGTAAAAATTCTTAATATGGCAAGGTGGCGTAGCCCGGTGTACATTGGAGTATTCCCGATGACGGGTAAGAACGCACCAGATCCATCGGATTTACCGAAAAAGGTGAGACTGAAGATCTGGGTATCACGAGTTAATTTAGCGATTCGCTACTCAACGTGAATTCAAATCTCGTCCTTGCCATATTATCTTTTATTTCTATTTCTCTCTTAAATCATCCGCTATTTTTTTAGCATAAAGATTAAATTACTCTTTTTGCTCTATTTTTTGTCTATACACTCCTTATTTCTTTCAAATAAAGATTTAAAAAAGACTTTTAATTTACTTGTTTAGATTTAAAATGAGATATGATTTTGATAGAGTAATTGATCGTTCTGAAACTAACTCACTTAAGTGGGATAAGCATTATCTTAAAGAACATTTTGAAACTGATGATGTTTTGCCTTTTTGGGTTGCTGATATGGATTTCCAATGTCCTCAACCTGTCATTGAAGCGGTAAAAAAGAGAGCCGCTGAAGAAATCTATGGTTATAGTTGGCATAAGACCCCCTCTTATCTTAATGCTGTGGCACATTGGATGAAACGAAGACATAAGTGGGAAATTGAAACTGATTGGATAGTATTTAGTCCTGGTATTGTTCCAGCTGTCTATATGCTAATTCAAACTTTTTCTAATATAGGAGAGAAAGTAATTATTCAGCCACCAGTATATTATCCTTTTTTTACAGCGATAGAAAATAATGGACGTAAACTGGTAACCAATCAATTACATTATGAGAATAAGAAATATACTATTGATTTCGAAGATTTTGAAGAGAAAGCTAAAGATCCTCTAACGAAGATGTTTATTCTTTGTAGTCCTCATAATCCTGTAGGACGCGTATGGACTGAAAAAGAGCTTAGGAGACTTGGAGATATTTGCTTAGAAAATGATGTTTTGATAGTTTCAGACGAAATACATCACGATTTAATTCTTTCAGGATATAAACATACTCTATTTTCCACAATATCAGAAGAATTTGAGAAAAATACAATTATGTGTACTGCACCAAGTAAGACATTCAATATAGCAGGATTACAAATTTCTAATATTATAATTCCAGATGAAAAGATACGAGAATCATTTATTAATACCATACTTAATCAGAATGGTCTGATGACTCCTAATGCTTTCGGTATTGTTGCATTAATTGCAGCTTACAATGAAGGAGAAGAATGGTTAGAACAAGTATTGAAATATATTGAAGCTAATTTCAAGTTTCTAAAAGAATTTGTTAATGAAAAACTCCCAGACGTTGATTTTTTAGATCCTGAAGGAACTTATCTAGCTTGGTTAGATTTTAATAAATTGGGAATGGATGCTAAAAAACTTCGTGAATTTATGCTTAAACAAGCAAGAGTTGCCTTAGATGATGGAAAAATATTTGGACCCGGTGGAGAAGGATTTGAGAGAGTAAATGTAGCATGTCCAAGATCATTATTAAAAGAGTGTATGATTAGAATCGTAAATGCTTTAAAAGAGAAATCCATATAATTCCTTTTATCAAGGATTAGTTGAAACCTAATAAACTGATAAGGTTTGATTCCTTCTTGAATCCTTATCTATAAAATCCTTAAATTTTTCATTGTTTTCATCTATAAATTCCCAAAATTCATTATATATTTCTTCAAGGGTCATTTTCTTTTGATGTGAAGAATTTTTTTGAGAATTGTCATTTTTATATTTAGCTTGTTTGGGCTTATATTCAAGATAATTACCTTCGAGGATTAAATTTTCAAAAAGTTCATTGTCATTTTGTTCAAATTTGCTGTGATTTGAATTCTTCTCTTGTTTTAACTGGTTCTCTAATTCAAAATCTACTCTTTGATATCCTCGAACCTGAAAATTCTTATCCACAAATGCTTGAAATTGATGTTCACATACTAATCCTCGTGCTATTGACATTGTAGTTAATTGTTTTGCATCTTCAATGACAGATTTAGGAACTTCCAACGATTTTTTTGTTTTACACACTGGACAAATAAATTGAATCTTCGATGTATTGATATTCACATTCCTCTTAACTTCTGTAATTGCCATTATGACACCTTCATGAGATTATCTAAAAATAATATTAAAAATCCCTTTTATTTCTTGAAATAGAGGATGAGATTTAAGAAATAGGAGTTCATATATTAAGTAATTTATTAATAATCTAAATTAGGTATTTTCAGGATTAAACTTTATATTCATATTATTATCATCTAATTCAAAAAAAATCTCCAAATTTGAAATTAATTCACTTTCAAATTTGAAAGCATGTTTACCTTCATTGAACATCTCTAAAGTGTCCTTATTTAATTTTATTAAAATGCTTATACTATCACCTAAGGGTATGGTTCTTCCACTAAGTTTGCCTTCCAAGATTTCATTTATATTAAATGACTCTCCTTTATGATAGATTAACATTTGATTTGTAAGATCATCTATATTAAAATTTTCTTTTGATAAATTTAATGGTTTATCATCAAGTATAAATTTCCCATATTTTGATATATCAAAGCCATCAGGATCAAAATCTCTTGATTTGAAATCTCCTATTTCAATTTCTTCGGGAATTACAAATGGTACGATTACATTTATAACTTTTATTTGCAGTGAATCTGTTTTTCCATCTCCAGTAGTATCAACTGTAAAAACACTCTCTTTTGGTGGAAAAATCTTTTTAACTAGTACTTTAAAAGCAGATAAATCATATGGTATAAGCAATCACTCTACTAATTTTTCATGAATTATTTATTAATTTTAACCCTAATATTCTTCTACCTCAGAGATCTTTACAGGACGATTTTCTTTATAAGATTTCTGAGCAGCTAATGCTACGAGAACATTTTGCAAACCATCGTCCCCATTAGGTTTAGGTTCTATATTTTTGCTTAAGCATTCAAAGAAATATTTCAATTCCGTAGAATAGGATTCCATGTATCGTTCCATGAAAAAGTACGGAATCTTGTCAATATTAGTGCATTCCGCAGTATAAATACGGACAGTATTAGTTGCCTCATTATCAGCTACTACACATCCTTTCGAACCAAACACTTCAACACGTTGATCATACCCATAAACAGCTTGACGAGTATTATCAATTATTCCTATAGCTCCATTTCTAAATTTTAAAACGGCTACAGCGGTATCTATATCTCCTGCCTTTCCAATTTCAGGATCAATAAGTACTGCTCCAGTTGCATAGACTTCTTCCACTTCACTTCCAGCTTGGAATCTTGCCATATCCCAATCATGAATAGTCATATCAATAAAAATTCCCCCCGAGACCTTTATATATTCTATTGGAGGGGGAGCAGGATCCCGAGAAGTAATTTTAATAATTTGAGGTTCCCCTATTTGACCAGAAGTAATTGCTTCATGACATCTCAAAAAATTACGATCAAAACGTCGATTAAAACCTACCATGAGTTTCACTCCTGTTTCTTTAACAACTGAAAGAGTCTCCTTTATCCGCTTTATATCAGTATCAATAGGTTTCTCACAAAAGATTTGTTTTTTCGCCTTAGCAGCTTCCTGAATAAATTTCGGATGAGTGTCTGTAGAAGAACAAATTACTACTATGTCAATTTCAGGATCATTAAAGATTTCATTGGCATCCGAAGTGAGGTTTGGTACACCGATTTCCGTTGCCCATTGTCTTAATTTGTCGTTTAATTTAATATCAGCTATAATTTTTAAATTGACATTTGGAATTTTGCGTAATAGGTTTTCAACATGTATTTTACCAATTCTACCAGCCCCAATTACTCCAACTGTAAATTTTTTCACCAAAATATGTCACTTAAAAACATTAAATATATTTATTTTAAAATATTAAAGAAGCTTACTACCTATAAAATTTCTAATAAAGAATTATAGATTTATATTTATTTAAGTCTAAATTGATTTAATTAATTAAAATTTTATTAATAAATAATAAAAGTGTTAGCTTAATGAGTGAAAAAAATATTCAAGTTTATAGATACCGTTGGATAATTCTATTACTATTTATGTTTGCAAATATTACACTGCAAATTTTATGGGTAAGCTTTGTTTCAATAACAGATGAAGCAACAACATTTTATGGTGTGGAAATATTAGACATTCTTCTCTTATCATTGGTATTTATGATTGCTTATATACCAGTTACATTTTTAGCTTCATGGATAATTGATAAATATGATTTTAAAATAGGTGCTGGTATTGGAGTAGTGCTTGCTGGAATTTTCGGTTTTTTACGATATTTTGCTGGCAATGATTATACATTAGTGTTAATATTTCAGATAGGAATAGCAATTGGTCAACCATTCGTTTTAAATAGTATTACTAGGCTTTCAGCAAATTGGTTTCCAGAATCAGAAAGAACTTCGGCAACGGGATTATCTCTGATTTCTCAATTTATTGGAATTATGTTAGGAGTATTAATAACACCATTTATTTTCGAGGCTTTTAACATACCTATAATATTATTAATATATGGAATATTAGCTATAATTTCTGGAGCACTTTTTGTTATTTTCGCGAAAAATATGCCGCCCACTCCCCCTTCAAGTGAAATTTCAAAGGAGAAAGTATTAATGGGTGAAGGTTTGAAACAGTTATTTTTGAATAAATATTTTATCATTTTGTTTATAACCTTTTTCTTCGGCTTAGGAATTTTTAACTTCATCACATCATATATTGAACTAATTGTATTGCCAAGAGGATTTGATAGAACTGATGCGGGTATACTTGGTGGATTAATGTTGATAGGTGGAATAGTTGGTTGTGTTATCATGTCCACTATATCTGACAAGTATAAAAAGCGTAAAATGTTACTTATTATTTCGATTCTGATAGCAACCATTTCTTTATGTATAATCACTTTTTCTGCCGATCCAATACTACTATATTTATTTACCTTTCTTTTAGGGTATGGAATCCTGTCTGCTGGACCAGTGGCTTTAGAATATGCTGTAGATTTAACAAAACCCGTTCCAGAAGCAACTTCAAATGGTATGTTAATGATGATTGGTCAAGTTGGAGGAATTATTTTTATACTCTTTTTTGAAGGATTTACTTTACCTGTAACAGGAGACTATTTTCCAACATTATTATTAGAATCAATTTTTCTTTTAGTTGTGCTAGTTATAGTTTTCTTTCTAAAAGAAAAATCAGATTAAAACTAATTTTTTCTTTTTTTTTTAAAAAATTTTCAATTCAGATATAGTATTCATAAAGGTTTATTTTATAGTTAGACTATAAAATTTAGGAACAAATGAATTTAAAATGAAAAAAATGAAAGGAATTGAATTATTGGCGAAATGGGATCCAAAGCCTAACTTTAAACTCGGATCTAAGGATATTGAAGGCAAGTTAACATATTTAGGATCACAAGTGTGGAGATATCCAAGAGTTAAGGTAGTTGAAAAAGAAGTTCCGAAAATTAAACCAAATGAAGTACTAATTAAAGTTAAAAGATGTGGAATATGTGGATCCGACGTACATATGGCACAAACATATGAAGATGGATATATATATTACCCTGGTTTAACTGCTTTCCCTGTAACTCTCGGACATGAGTTTGCTGGTGAAATTTTTGAGGTTGGAAGTGAATCTATTAATAAAAGAACTGGAAAGCTTTATCAAAAAGGAGAACCTGTAACTGTTGAAGAAATGGTTTGGTGTGGTGAATGTAAACCTTGTTGTGATGGTTATCCAAACCATTGTGAAAGATTGCAAGAAATTGGCTTTTCTATTGACGGTGCTTATGCTGAATACATCAAAGTTCCTGCAAAATTATGTTGGAGTTTAAAGAAATTAGAAGAAAATTATGATGACGTTTTTAAAATGGGAAGTCTAGTAGAACCAACCTCAGTAGCATACAATGCAGTAATTGAAAGGGGAGGGGGAATACGTCCTGGTGAAAATGTAGTTATTTTAGGAGCTGGGCCTATTGGGTTAGCTGCAATAAAAATTTTAAAGACTGCAGGAGCTGCTGTATCTATTGTTTCAGAACCAGAAGAAAGCCGCGCTTCCCTAGCAAAAAAAATGGGTGCTGATTATTTGATAAATCCTTTAAAGGAAGATTTTGTAGATATGGTAAAACTTCATACTGATAATGAGGGAGCAGCATTATATCTTGAAGCTACAGGATTACCCCATATCGTAACGGATGATATCCAAAATGCAATATGGGAATGCAAAGCAGTTAATAGTACTGTAGTTATAGTTGCAAGGGCAGAGCAAAAAATGCCTGTATGCGGTGAATATTTACAAGTAAGGAGAGCTCGAATTGTAGGAGCTCAAGGCCATTCAGGTCATGGTAATTTTACGAATGTTATTAGCTGTATGGCAGCTGGAATGGACATGACACCTATAATAACTAAAGAGATCTCTCTTGATGAAGTTCGTGAAAATCTGAAACTTTTGCAAACAGACAAGGAACACTGTAAAATTTCAATAGTAATAAACTAAAAAAGTATAACAATGTAAATTTTTACTCTAACACGCATTTTTATAAAATTATTCTTAAATATTCTGAAGATTCTTTCGCAACTTCTTCAAACGAGGGCTTCATTATAGTTTCAATTGACGCAAAACCATCATATCCTGAACTTTTGAAAATATTTAGAAACGTTCTAAAATCAAAATGTCCTGTACCTGGAGCTCTACGTGTACAATCTGCTAAATGCAGATGAGATACATGATGAGTGATTTCCTTTAAATAATCCCAAACAAAACCAGGATCTTCCTCTAAATAAGTGTGATAAGAATCTATTAAGAGCTTTAAATTCTCAGATCCAATTTCCTCTATTAATTCAATTGCTTCAGATATTGTATTGTAAGAATCTATTTCAAATCGATTTATTGGTTCAAATAATAATATAACCTCCTTATTCTCTGCTAAGCGGCAACATTCCTTTAAGGAAGATTTAATATTACTCCTCTCTTTTTTAGGATTACTCTCACAGTTAAAACGTCCTCGAACTAATCCAATTATTACTTTTGATTGTGTTTCCTGTGCAAAATCCATATATTTCTCAATTTTTTGAATCGCTTTTTCCCTTATTTGTTCACTTTGATGTCCTAAAGAATAGCCAAAACGAATATAGGTACCTCCAGTACCAAGAGCAGGGATTTCAAAGTTATATGATTCTTTAATTTCACATATCTTTTTGCAATCAATTTTTTCGGGTTCAAGAAGCGATAGTTCAATTCCGTCGTAGTTTAAAGGCACTAAAAATTTGCATAACGCTGAAAAGTTATTTATTATCTCATATTGAGTACTTTTAGTTTCATTTAATCCAGAAACAATACTGAGTTTCATGGTTATTTCCTCAAACATCCATCGGAATGTCATTAGGATAAATCTTTACTAATATAATAATATTAGTCTATCATATTTTAAAATAGTAAAAAAAGTAAGATGAATTATCTTTAAAATAAGTTAAATAAATAATGTGATCTTAAAAATGAAGGATCAAATCATGACAAAATCTATCATGTCATCTTTTTTCTTTGAAGATCCTAAAGATAAAACCGTTGAAAGGGAAATAGAAAGAATAAAAGTAAAATACTATTATTTCGAGTCAGAATTAAAATTAAAAACAGAAAAAAACCAAGTACTCAATGGAAGTTTACTATTGGGAAATGGAATTTTGTTTTATGAAGGTAATGAATTTGATTTAAATCAATTTGATATTTTCTTTATTCCTCCCGCAAACAAATTCATAATTAAAGGGAAAACAAATTCACAATATAAAATTGTATTAATTTCAAGTCCTACAGAGAGGAAAGTGGATGTAAATTTTGATATTCAACAGTATAACTTGAAGAAGTTCGTAACTCGAGGTGAGCCTAGTTCAAGTGAAAAAATGTCAACTTATAGAAGTGTATGGACAGCTTTTGAAAATGGTTTCTTTATGTCAGGTATAACGAATATTCCTAATGAATCTCTGAAAACAGGAGTGGTCACAAGCGTTAATTTAGAAAAGAATGAAGAGAAAGGAAATGTTGAAATTTACTCTCATATTCATCCGGATTTTCCTGAATTGTATATTTTTCTTATTGATGATGAAAATTATGCTATTACGCAATATTTAATTAATTCTAAAGGTCAGTCTGTTTGTAAAGATCTCTCAAATGGAGGGGGATTATTTTTTCCCGGGCATTTAGGACACATTAATTTTGCTAAACCTTCTTATAAAGATTTAAATTATTGTTCTTATATTTGGTTCATTCCAACTTTAGATAAAAATCAAAAAATAGAACCAATTACTTTAAGAGTTTAAACTAATGGATCATTTTAATAAATATAAATAATTTTATGTGAAATATTATGAGTAAATGGGAATTACCTCCTAAAGAATTCGGTCATATGGATAAACCAAGTGGTATTTATCTTCAAACAATGTCTATTCTTGAAATCAATGAACGTTTAAAAAAGAACGATGTTATTATCATTCCTTGTGGTTCTACTGAAAATCACGGACCAGCAGCTTGTATTGGAGAAGATACTTTCTTAGTAACCCGAATGGCGGAATTAGTAGCGCAGAAAACTGGATGTACTGTTGCTCAACCGACTTGGTATGGTTCACATCCCTATCATCATGTAGGAATGCCAGGAACTATCATTGTTCCCGAAGAAACTTTTAAATCTCTATTAAGATCAGTAATGGCTGGATGCTGGAATATGGGTTTTAGGAAAATGATATTATTAAACGGGCATGGTCAAGAATATGTTATTCCAAGCGCAATACACGAATTTGCGAAAAACTATCAATTACCTATGGTGGTATGTAATGTTAATTGGTACCACGCAATTCCTCAACATTGTATGGATCAAGAACATGGTGGTCCATTTGAAACGCCCTTTATTCACGCAGATGAAGCTGAAACCTCTTTTTCAATGACGTTATTTCCTGAAATGGTGAAAAAGATAGATTCATCTGAGGATAATGCCCCTTTAGGCTGGATGCCAGAGGATCATGTTGATAAAGCTGGAAATATATATCAAAAACCAATAAAATGGTATGGACAAGTAGGATTTGGTCCTATTGAAGTATCTGCTTATCCAGAAGGCCATGTTGGATGTCCTAGCAAAGCAACTTTTGAAAAAGGAAAACCCGGTATTGAAGCATTTTTAGATTACTTAGAAGAACTTGTTAATGATATACTAAAAACATTTCCACCAGGAAAACTTCCTCCGATAGAAGGAATTACTCAACGAGATCCAAAAGAAATCGAACCTTATATTAAAGGTCCTTTAAACGGAGGAAAAAGCATCTATCACCTTAGATACCCTCCTTAAAATTTTTATTCATTTTGTTTTTTGGATCTTTTATTTTTACAAATAAAGTTAAAAATAGGAAAAAAATAGAAAAATTATTTATTATATTTTCGCACCACAATATGCACAATATTGCGCAGCATCTTTCGTTATAGGGGTTCCACAATTAGAGCAATATTTTGCTGCTTCTCCTGAAATTACTTCCTTTTCTGGTATTGATAAGTATTTTATTTGACCTGTTGAAGTATTAAATTTTGCTTTTAATTGACCTGAAGCCTTTAAATCTAAAACAATGGCATTAATATCCTTTCTTGTAATACCTGTACTCTTGCTAACATCATCTATTGTCGCTTCAGGATTTTCTTGCAATTCCGATAAAACCACGTGCCTCAGCTTACTCCTATTTGTTATTGCATATATTTGACTAACGAGAATAGCTGTTCCAATTCCAATTGAAATAAAACCCCACCATGACCATTCATCCCATGGGGTAAATGAGGTAATCCCCCATAAAAAGAATGCTCCAGCAATAATTAACGCGCATATCGAGAAACCTTCAGAATATTGATTTCTTTCATATTTCATTTCTAATCTTCTAAAAACGTGTTTGTTAGTTTAGTAATTCAGTAAGAAGCTTTATAAATATTTATTTTATTTTTTAAAGATTTTAATTTTAAAAAAATCTTTTCACAACCAAGATATAGATGCAAAACAATTTTGTTAGATTAATTTGTTATTATACATTTATTGATTATTTCAAAAATTTGAGAGAAATCAAGTTGGTCCTCCATTAAAGTTATAATAATATTCCCTAAAATTTTAACTGAAAGTATGTAAAAATTATCTGAATGAATTACATTGAAATCTGGTGTATGAACTCCGATTTCTGAGGCGATTTCTTCAGCTAACTCGTATAATTGGGACATATTTAATCCTATTGAAGTTTTATTGAACTCTTGATTAATATATGATTTAATGACAGCCCCATTTTCAGAAGTAATTAAAATAAAATATAACCCAGACTCTCCGAATTCCTTGATTAAACTATCAATAACTAAGTCTGGATTTAAAATAGCAGTCATTATGATATAATTTATTGGTTTTTTAATATATAATTTTGGGTACAAACTGTATTTTTAACTTGAAACGTTGATTTATATAAAAGGTATATAGATAAATAATCGAGAGATATTGATTTTTTTTATTTGACAAATGCTTAGATCTGTGAAAAATTAACTTATATTTCAAAATATTGATCAATCACTTAGACGTCTTTTTATTGATCTTTACTTATTTATTCCGGATCTAGAAAAAACTATGATTATCAATTTTATTTATCGCTGAAAAAATAGAAGCAGAGAGGATTGTTCTAGAAGAAAATAAGAAATTACTAGAACTTAATAAAATGAGATATGATTAGATTATTTAAAAATTAAAACTCTTCTTATAACATAAATTTATTTTCTAAGTTCTTATTCCCCCTTAATTCATTAATATATATCTAAGTCTAAAAGAACTGTGAAATGGGCCTGGCAGGATTCGAACCTGCGACTTTGGGTTTGGTAGATAATCTTACCAAAAATCCCAGTCCGAAGCCGGGCACCCTATCCAGACTAGATTACAGGCCCTAAAATTAAGTTCAAAAAATTAGTAGATTATATTATTTTCATTTATTATTTCTAAAAAATCTTATTATATTAAGAATAATGAACACATTCTTAACTTCTTGAATATATTAAATAAAAAATAGCAATAATCTTAATTAATCTATTTTTTAAACCCGTTGTTTAAATATTCCAGGAACATTCGAAATAATTTTATAAATCTCAGACCTTGAGAGAGATCTCCATCTACTTTTATTATTCCTTTCATAAAAGCATCAGTTCCATACATCTCACGCTTTAGAATTTTAACTAATATATCTTTAGTATATTTAACTCTAAATGATGCGCTTCTATTAATTCCTTTTTTGTAAATAATCGAACCATTTGATAATTTTAGCCAAAAATTAAAATTAATATCCGTAAGGATAATCTGATAGACGTCATCATAATCTACTATCTCTTCTCGTAATTCTTCAGTATTTTTTACAATACTAACAGCGAACTTGATGACTTTATCTAAAGCACCGATAAATTCCCCATCATGATTTTCTAAATCATGTATTACCGAACTGAAACTCTTTGAATCAAGCATACTATATATACTCGGTAATAATTCAAATATAATATATTGTTATACCCAAATATTCCTTATAATCTACATCGTCTTTAATCAATATAAATCTTTCTGTTAGGTGTATTAATGTGTTTTCTTAGCTTAGATTAAGACTTTTTCCCTATGTCCTTGGCTCACACATAGACTCTATAATCTTAGAACAAAATTTTTATACTTTTCTTTATTTCATTTTTTATAGAAAAATCTTAATTTTACATTTTTTCTTAAACTTAAAGCCCACGATTATATCAACGCAATAAAAGCCCACATAGTGTAGCCCGGTCTAGCATTCGGGACTGTCACTCCTGTCCGTGGTTTGGATTTTCAGCCGGGGAGATCGACGCGGGTTCAAATCCCGCTGTGGGCGCCATTCTAAATAAACCTTACTTGAATTTTATTGTAAGTATTATATGTTTGATTTTAATAAAGTACAAAATTTGAAATTAAGATAGTTAATTTTAAAAAAAATTAAAAGTTAATAAAAAAAAAGAGATGTTTATTGAAAATGTGCTTAATAGAGAGGTCAAATTAATTATTTTACAAATCTTCTACAAGATCTTCATAAGCTTCCAAAGCTAATTCAATAATTTCTTGAAAAGCCATGGCATCTTGAAGATTTCCCTCAACAGTAATATCGCCAGCCATGTATGCGCTTGTTGCATCAACTTCACCCAATAATATTCCCGCGCCGACTTCTAAAGTAGCAGACATTGTGAATGAAGGATTATCAACATCTCCTTCCCCGTATTCAAGAACTCCTTCTTTAACGGTCATCCAGGATTTCCTATCTACGTCAGTGAGTATGAATTGGATGGCTATATCCATATCTTCAAGCTCTTCTTTAAGATCTTCATTCTCAACAGAAATTTCTTTAATAAACGCGTACATTTTCAAAAGATTATCGGCACTGGCTGAAGCAGCTCCAGCCTCCTGAATTGCTTTTAATTCCTTTAATAAGGATTCATCAACCATTTTAATTTTCAACCTTCCTTTATAATTTTATTGCTTATTTTAAGAATTTTTTAAAAATATATTGTATAAAATAACAATATTAAAAGGTTATAATAATATAAAAAGGTTTTATTTCTTTTTTTATGTTTTAATGAATAAAATAAGCTAGAATAGAGAAGATAAATGAAATTAAAACCTAATATTGTGTTATACTTATATTATTAAGCCTTAAAACCACATTTTAAAAAATTAAATTAGATAATGCTAAAAATTAAATCTTGGTATTGTTATTATTTTTTAAAAGGAGTATATGGACAAAATTAGGAGTTTTACCAAAAAAATGATTATGAACCAATTATTGGAAGCTACTGATAATCTCATCAATCAACAATTCTATAAAGCAAAAAGTGACATTATTATTGGTAGAACACCTGAAGTTTCATTAAAGATAAGTAATTCCGGGCAAATTATAAGGAAATTTAAAGATTTATTTAATCAAAATCTGCATTTATTCTTAGAAGGCAAATATCTTAAATTTCTTAACCTATTTAAGAAAATAAAAGGGATGGATGAAAATTATATTAGAGAAATTTATCAAGACCTCCAGCTTAAGTTTGAAACTTTAAGAGATGCTGAAAACATTAATACTGTGATTTTATACTCACTTGTTTTAAATTCTCTCATTTCAAGCATCCGAGATATTAATTTTGGAGAATCGATCAAAGAGATAAAGCACCGTATAAAAAATAAGTCAAGAATCAGTGACAACAAGATTCAAGAGGAGTTAGACAAACTTTTTATGAAGAATGATGATAATGTTTCAATATTATATAATATTTCTTACCTCGATACATTAGCGGAATCTTTCAACTATAAAAAGGTTGCTCATATTTGTAAGATTCAGAAGGGTAAATACATAAACAGAATTGTGAATTTGATTCTATCTTCAAATAATTAGGATAAAGCTTTTTACCTAAATTTTTTTAAATTTTTGATAAATTCTCAATTAAAACGCCGGCAAGCGTTTTTAAAATTAAAACCCTTAATTCTTGATCATATAATCTAATCCTATCTGATAACTCAATTTGCATCGCTTGACTTTTAGATTTAAGGTGAGAGGCACCGTATTGCTGTGTTATATAACCTCCAGTTAAAACATATTCTCTCCTTCTGGGATGCCCGGGAGCAATTGATATACCGAAATCAAGAAGCTTTTTAATTATTTTTCCACGAATGTTTTTTTCCCAATCTTTTTTTGGAACTGGTTTAGAAAAAATTGAATCTAAATTATTTGTGCCCAAAATCAGTTCGACATCTCGAAAACCCGGAGGACGATCATCTTTTTCAAACCCATGTATATCTATGAGTAGCGAACGATTAAAATTCTCCAGATTGTAATTTATTAGTTTTTGAATTGTATTATGGTAAAAACGATAAATTTCTCTGGCAATAATAGAAACTTTGTTATATGCTTCATTTTCATCTCTGTTCAAGTCAACTTTACTTCGCCGAACCTTTGAAATGATATAAGAAGGGGTAGTTAACTCCGAAGTTTCTTTTTTAAAATTCATACTTATAAGTTTAATTAATTTCTTAGCAAATTCTACAGTTCCTCTATCAATTCCAAGAACTCCGGTTGATCTTTCTGGAATCACTTCACACTCTAATAGTCCACCATGAGGTACAGAAACAATTAAAGGTAGAGTGCCTTTTTCGAATTCTATATAATCTCTAAGTTTTAACATCCTCCTATTAAATTTACATTGAACTAACTTAATTTTATGAATTTTAAAATAATAATAAAAAAATTAACATAACATTATATATTATCGCATTATTGATATTTAGATTATTTCAGGTATTTTTCTTGAAAGATATTGCCTTTGTTATTTTTTACCATAAACATAATTTCTACAGTCTAAATGCTATAGTAGGTGCGCTTGAAACAGATAAGATATTTGAAAGAATTGATTTTTTTTTTTTAAGACTTAAGAATGAACTTGTAAAGAATCTTGAAAATATTATTAAAAACTATGATAAAATAATTGTTGGGATATCCTTTTTCACTACTCAGCTCTTTGAAACTTATGACCTAATAAACACAATAACTTCTAAGTATGGTAAAAAATGCTTGTACATTGCTGGGGGGTCTCATCCAACAGGAGATCCGTATAGAACTCTTAGAATGGGTTTTGATATAGTTGTGGTTGGTGAAGGGGAAGAGACAATAATAGAACTCATGCATAAAATCAATGCTAATGAAAAATTTAGTGAAGTAAAAGGAATTGCATACATAAATGAAGATGAAGAATATGTTTATACAGGAAGACGCAATCTAATTAATTTAGATAAATTCCCACCATTCCCTATAAAGAATACTCGATTTGGAGCAGTTGAGATAACACGAGGTTGTCCATATGTATGTTATTTTTGTCAGACGCCCTATATTTTAGGTACAAAACCAAGACATAGAAGTATTGAATCTATTTGTAAATATGTACGAGTATTGTATAATCACTATGGTGATCTTACTGATGTAAGATTTATCACCCCAAATTTTTTTTCATACGGTTCAGAAGACGGAAAGAACTTGAATTTAGAAAAGCTTGAAAATTTACTTTTCAATATTAGAGAAATTATCGGTCAAAAAGGAAGAATATTCTTAGGGACATTTCCATCAGAAGTACGACCAGAACATGTCACTAATGATACCTTAGATTTAGTTTTAAAATATGCGGATAATGACAATATTACTATTGGAGCACAATCAGGGAGCCAAAGAATCTTGGATTTATGTCATAGAGGACATACTATTGCTGACATAAATAAAGCAGTTGATTTAGCATTTAAGAAAGACCTTAAAACTAATGTTGATTTTATTTTTGGATTACCTGGAGAAAGTAATGAAGATGTAAAGCTTACAATTTATATGATGAGAGAATTGTCTAATAAGGGTGCAAGAGTACATGCTCACTCATTTATCCCTTTACCTCAAACCCCCTTTGCAAATGTATCAGTAAACAGAATAAATGATCGTTATAAGAAAGAAATTAAAACGCTAATCTCAAAAGGATTTGCATTTGGAGATTGGAAGAAACAAGAAAGATTAGCAATCAAAATCTCCAACTATATGAAGGAAATGAAATTAAAATAAAGTTATCTATTTAGCAAGTTTCACAGAGTTTTCCTTTATTTCAATGAAACCTTCTTTTTGTAGTTGATTAAGAATATTTTTTATTCTCTTGCGGTCATTAACTTTAAAGAGCTTTTGGATTTTCGATAAGCCAATCGTTCTATTTTTAATTAACATCTCAAGAAGCTCTCCTCTAATTTGTCTTGATGATCCTTTAAAAGGTGCTTGTTTTCGATAATGAGCACTTCTTTTATTTAGTTCTGGATGAATTTTTTTGAGCATTACCCCATAATCCATTAGTGCGTAATACCATTTTCGAGGATTGTTTTTATCAACAGTTTTTTTTACAATTGACATAATTTCTTTATCATTAACCTTACTTCTATTAGGAAAAAAGAAGTAAATATATACTCTTCTTATATTTGTCTCAATAAAAACCATAGGTTTGTTAAAAGCAAAGGTTAGAATTGAAGATGCTGTATTATGACCAATTTGTGGAAATAACTTTAATTCTTCAATAGATTCTGGTAATTTGCCATTATAATCATTAATTACAATTTCTGCAATTTTCTTCAACGCTATTGCCCTTCTATTGTATCCTAATCCTTTCCATTCCTTAAGAATTTGTTCAAGCGAAGCTTTAGATAATGATAAAAAATCGGGAAATTTCGCTATAAATTTCAAAAACTTTTCCGAAACCCTACCCGTTTGAGTTTGTTGGAGCATAATTTCTGATACAAGAACATTATAGGGTGTTATATTTTCTCTAAAAGGAAATTTTCTCTTATGATTTTTATAATATTCATAAATTATTTTCTGAAATAATTTGATTACTTCAGGTATTAAACCATTTTCTTTCAGAAGTCTATGAAAATCAGTAATAAATAATTCTTCACTAATTTTAAACACATAAAAACGTATAATTAATAAGTAAGTAAGAATAAAAAGACTACAAAAATGAATTTATGGGTTTTATAATATAATTTTTGCTTATTCTTTTGTTATTAAGAAAGATCAAATGCGAATATGGTAACTCCTCCCTCTATTCTCTTAAGTTTTAGTAAATATCCTGAACTATTAATAATATGAAGCATTGGTTTGTTCTCAAGCAGGATTGAACCAGTAAATGTCCTATAATTAAGCTCTTTCCCAATTTGTACTAAATAATTTAATAAAAATTTTGTTATTCCTAGCCCTCTCCACTCTCTATGAACAACAAACGCTAATTCAGCAATAGAGGGCTGATGTGCTTTGAAAAAAGCCCCTAAAGCTATAATCTGGTCTTCTTTATTTCCACTAAATTCCCCTACAAGGATCATATCTGTTAAGTAATCAATATTAACCATTGGTTGGATTTTTTTATGCCGAAAATCTTTAACAAGTGCAAAAAATCTTAAATATCTATCTTTTTCATCTAACGAATAATGGAGTTCTTGAATTAATCTCTCATCTGTAGGTTTCACAGGGCGTATTTTTATAGTTTTTCCATTTTTAAGTTTTAAAAGAGTTTCATACTTTTCTGGATAAATACTAATTCTCCCATCAATAGAAATGGGCAATTTTTGGTCTGAATACGCATACTTCCATTTTTTTGCATGGGCTAGTAATTCTTCACGAAAATCGGGATGCGCAATATTAATCATTTCAAGAACTCTTTCTCTAATACTTTTTCCATAAAGATAAGCAATACCCCATTCAGTTACAATATAATGAATATCTCCTCTTGTTATTACTACACCCGACCCAGGTTGAAGGTAAGGAACAATTCTAGAAACTACAGTTCCATCTTTTAAAGTTACAGTAGAAGGTAAAGTCATAATTGGCTTTCCGTCTATCGCTCTTCCAGCACCTCTTACAAAATCAACTTGGCCTCCAATGCCACTATAAAAGCGGTGGCCTAAGGAATCTGAATTCACCTGTCCTGTTAAATCAACACTTAGAGCAGCATTTATAGCTACTTGTTTTTTATTTTGGCTAATTATAAAGGGATCATTTGTATAATCACAAGGATGGAATTCTACCATTGGATTATCATCTACAAAATCATAAAGCCTTTTAGAACCCATTACAAAAGAACAAATAATTTTATCTTTATGTAAAGTCTTTTTTTTACATGTTATTACCCCTTCTTCTACGAGATCTACTATTCCATCTGAGAATACCTCACTATGAACACCCAAATCTCTTTTTTCTGTTAATTCCTTTGTAACAGCATTTGGAATCTGACCAATTCCCATTTGAATAGTTGATTCATCCTCAATTAAAGAAGCAACAAATTTAGCAATTCTAGTGGAAACATCATCAAGCTCACCATAAGTAAATTCAATAATATCATGATCACTTAGACAAAAAGCATCGATGTCATTCATATGAATAAAAGAATCGCCTAAAGTGCGTGGCATTTTTGGATTTATCTCAGCTACAACATTTTCAGCTGATTCTGCAATTGGTTTAACAATATCTACATTAATCCCATAACTACAAAATCCATATCGATCTGGTGGACTTACCTGAATTAATGCCGTATCCAAATGCATCTTTCCGGATTTAAATAATTTTGGAATTTCTGAAAGAAGCATTGGAGTATAATCAGCTTGACCAACCTCAACATATTTACGCAGTGACTTGCCGATAAAAAATGCATTATGTCTAAATAAATCTTCTATATTTCCAGCAGTTTCATAATAATCTAGATCACTAAGACTAAGAAAATGTAAGATTTCAATATCAGGAAGTTTTAATCCAAGTTCAATTAATTTCTTGGTAAGATCAATAGGTTCTGAACAACCAGAATCAATAAAAATACGATTTCCCGGTTTGACATATTTACTTATTGCTGTGTCAAATGATACTTGCTTCTGACTATAATCTTTTAATAAGTTTGAGATATCTTGATTCGAGTTAATTGGCAAAAAAAATCACATATAATACATAATAACTACATTTAATTTAGTGCTTACAGGGTTTTAAATATAATTGTGAATGAAATTTCCTAATTTAAAGTCAAATAAACAACAATAAATATTTGACTTCCTTCTAGAACTTATATTTTCATAAAAAACGATCTTCTTAGATTACATATGGCAAAAGATAAAGTTGATATTGAAGATTTAGAAGCTTTCATTAACGGTTTAAAAGATTCTTTTGATACATTAGAAGGTATTGATCCAACAAAATCAAAGGGATTCCAAGCACAACTAGCAAAAGCTATATCAAATTTAAGATTAAAAAGAGCTGCAAAAATCGAACCTCTTCCAAAACATATTGGTCACTTTACGAAAGAAGATCTTAAAAATTATTTGTTAAAGGAGTTAGAAACTCTAAGAAATCATTTGGATTCTTCTGATTATAATCGTAGAAGAAAATTTGATTTGGTAATGAAAATTACTAAATTAAGAGAGCAAGTAAATAATATGTGAACACTTCATTTTTTTTAAATCTTAAAAAAAATCTAGAGGCTTTGAAAATGTTAATAGATATCCATTGCCATGCTAATCTTTATTTAGTTATTGATGAAATCATTAAGGAAGCAAAAAAAGCAGGAGTGGAAAAGATAATCTCAGTTGGGATGAGTATATTTAGTTTAGAAAGGATATTAGAAATTTCTGATAATTATAGTATAATATATCCTGCATTAGGTATCCATCCAGAAGAAGTGAAGATGAATAAAAATGTTGGAGACCAATTAGATTCTGTAGTTAATTTAATTAGAAAAAACAAAGAAAAAATTTGTGCTATTGGAGAGATTGGTTTGGATCATCATTTTATCAAAGAGAAGGAGTTATACCCACTTCAAAAAAAAATATTTGAAAAAATGCTTTCATTAGCACAAGAATTAGAATTACCCGTTAATTTACATACGAAGGGAGCAGAGAAAGTAGTTTTTGATGCACTTCCCTCATATAAAATTCCCAATGTGAACATTCATTGGTATTCTGGACCTGAAGATTTTTTGAATGCAGGAATTGACAGAGGATATTATTTTTCAATTACTCCAGCAATTAGTTATTCTCCAGCAGTTAAGAAGACAGTTTTAAAAGTTGATAAAGAATTTATTTTACTTGAAAGTGATGGACCTGTTAAATACTCAGGAAAAGTCGGTACTCCTGCAATGATTAGAGATGTTCTAAATACAATCTCTAAGCTAAAAAAAATTGATTCTGAAGAATTAGAATTACAAATTGAAGAAAATACTAAAAAAACATTCCCTAAAATCTTTTAAATTTATTTTATTTGGTTTTAATTGTTTTTTCTATTCCTTCCCAAAGCCCTGAAAGGTAAATTGAACCAAGAGCTCGATCATATAATCCATATCCTGGTCTTCCACGCTCTCCCCAAATCATTCTTCCATGGTCAGGACGGATTGCACCTGTAAATCCTACTTCTATAAAAGCTTTTATAACTTCATACATGTTAACATCACCAAATTCGGTAGGATGTTCAACCTCATGAAAACTATATTCACCAGTGCGTTTGATATTACGGCAATGAGCAAATGGAATGCGACCCATAGCACCAAACCTCCGGATACTTTCATTTAAATCTACTTTTGGATTAGCACTAAGAGTTCCTGTACAAAAAGTTATTCCATTTGATGGGCTGTCAACTAACTTTACAAAACGATCCAGTGCTGCCTCATCAGTTATTATACGTGGTAAATTAAATATAGACCATGGAGGATCGTCAGGATGAATTCCCATTTTTACACAAGATTCTTCTGCAACTGGAATAACTCTTTTTAAAAAGTATTTCAAATTTGACCATAATGTTTCTTCATTGATTGTAGAGTAAGCACCCAAAAGCTCCTCTAATTCTTTTTTTGTATAGTAGGTTGCCCAACCTGGAAGTTCTAATGAGTCTTTCCCTAAATCAACATTTTTTACTTGTTTATGATTGTAACTAAGGATACTTGATCCATCCGGAGATTTCATAGCAATATCAGAGCGCGTCCAATCAAATACAGGCATAAAGTTATAACATAATATTTTTATTCCAAGAGAACCCATATTACGAATACTTTGACAATAATTATCTATAAACTTATCACGAGTTGAATTTCCAAGCTTGATGTCTTCGTGAATAGGTATGCTTTCGATTACAGAAAAATTCAATCCTACAGCTTTAATCTTTTTTTTAAGCAAATTTAATTTTTCAATAGGCCATACTTCGCCTATTGGTACATCATATAAAGCAGAAACAATCCCTGTTACTCTCGGGATCTGTTTTATATACGTAAGTGGTATTCGATCATCATCTCCATACCATCTGAATGTCATTTCCATTTTTCTTCACCTAAATTTAAGACTTATAGAAATAATACTCTTTTATTTAATTATTAGACTCCAGAATAAGCAGAAAAACCGCCATCAACAGGAATTACGACACCATTAACAAAACTAGATGCTTTTTCATCTATTAGCCACAAAAGTGTTCCTAACAATTCTTCTGGCTCACCAAACCGCCCCATTGGAGTGTGATTGAGAATTTTTTCTGCTCGAGTATTAAATGAACCATCATCATTGATTAAAAGTAAACGATTTTGTTCTGTCATAAAGAATCCAGGTGCAATTGCGTTGACTCGAATATTAACTTTAGACATATGCACTGCTAACCACTGAGTGAAATTGCTAACTGCCGCTTTTGCTCCACTGTATGCTGGGATTTTTGTTAAAGGACGATAAGCATTCATTGAAGAAATATTAATTATTACCGCACCCTCTTCGTTTACCATTTTTTTAGCAAACACTTGAGTTGATAAAAATGTTCCAATAAAATTCAAATTGAATATAAATTCAATACCTTCTCTTTCTAAATCAAAAAAAGTAAAAATTCCATTTTTTTTACTTATTAAATCTTCTTTGGTCAAATACTCGTTTGATGTCGTCCCATTTGGATGGTTTCCTCCAGCACCATTTATTAATATACTCCATGAGCCAAATTCATGCGAAATAACTTTTTCAGCTTTCTGTAAACTTTCAAGATCTAAAACATTGGCCTTGATTGCAAATGCAATTCCACCATTTGCTTTGATCTTTTCTGCTACTTTCTCAGCTGCTTCTTTATTTATGTCTATAATAGCGACTTTTGCACCACATTCTGCCAAAGCTTCTGAAAAACATCCACAAAGTACTCCACCACCACCAGTTATTACAGCAACTTTATCTTTTAAATTAATTTTCAATGGAATTTTCATACTTTTCTCACCAATTCTTATCTAAATTTAGATATTTTAAAGAAAAGAGCAAAATAATGAATCTTAAGAAAATATTGTATATCAAAATATTAGTCTTTTTCCATTAATTTAATAATTTCTTCCGGAAGTTCTCCTTTATTCTTCATGCGACTTAGCATATCTTTTACTTCAAGGATCGTATTTCCATAAATATGGAGAGAATTACTAAAATCTAAATAATGACCAAGTTCAACGCCTAATTGCTCAGCAGCATATTTTTGAATTCTAATCATCCCATTTACATTAGCTTCCCATGCTCTAAAAAGATCTCTACTCCTCCAAGTTGTTTGCATTATTAATTTTCCATCTTTTATTCGCATATAAATTCTCTGAAGACAGGGAGGATCGATATGAAATGGATCTGCTAATGGCCTCCAAGTTATCGCTTGTGCCCTGCGTGAATATGGTTTTTCCTTTAATTTCTGTATAATATAATCCATTTGATTGATTCTTGGAAAATCAATAACTTCGATTGGAATCTTTTCAATTCCGATTTGTTCAGAGATTGTTTTATCTAAATCAAATTCAACACTATTTTTTAATTTCCATATATTAGACTCAGGAGTGCTTTTAATTTTTTCAGCTTTTATTAACTTTTGGTGGTTTTTTACAAATTCATAATTTATAATTTTTAGATCGTAATTTCTGTGAATTGAATCTTCAAGAGAGTATGGAGCGTAGTTAAAAACTCTATCGTGATATGAGTATGGAAAGCTCACGTCAGATTTGTACAACAAATTATCATTTACACCATCCATGATTTCTTCAATATATCCGCCCTGAATAGATCCGACTAAATATGTATCCGCCAAACAGCCATATACTTCATAAGAATTACCATATTTTGATCTAATTTTCATAAGCTTATCCTTACGCTTGATAGGACTACTAAAAGGTTCAGTTATCTCAATTAATACTGTTGCATCTCTAGAAGGGGGATCCTCAAGCCTGTCATATTCAGTTTTAATGACATCACCACTATACAGTACTTGTCCAACAGCAGACAGCCAAGCATCTCTAACATTTCTTTTTGAAATAAAGAAAACTTTTGCCATTTCTTAACGTTCTAATAAATTATTTTAAACTCATATTGATATAGAGATTCTTTCTTTACAAATATTAGTATTTATCTGTTAAATATTTAATAATACTTAATTGAACTTTATAAAATTTTAATTTAAATTTATTGAATTAGTTTTTTTGACGAAATACCATCCATATATTTATAAAACCTAAATTTACATTATTTTATTATAAGAATGTATTAATTATCTTTCAAAATTCATTCAAAAATATAAATAATAGGAGTAAAAAAATTATATAATTTTAAAAGTGATACTATGGGTGGATTCGGCAAGAAATTAAAGAAAGGATTTGCTAAAGTAGCTGGTGGCATTGTAGAGGATGTTACAGGTTCAGAAGCAGCAGGTAAAGGTGTGAAAAAAACAGTAAAAAAAGGTAGCGTTAAGAAAGGAGTTAAGAAAGCAATCGAAGAAGCCACTGAAGATGATTAAATTTAATTTATGATTTTAAAATTTCTTTATATTCTTTTTATTTTTTATTAACATTAAATTTTTAATAATTTAATTACTTTAAATTCTTAAGCTAATTGAATTGAAGGGTTTAATTAAAATATGAGATTACATCTTGAATTTTCTCCACCATTTAATGAAGTAACTAAAAATCTGTTTGAAACACTTGAATTCGATAAAGAATTGACAATAGATGAATTAATAGAATTTTTTGGGCAAAAATATGGAAATGCCTTTATTGACTTAATATGGGAAAAAGGAGAGAGGGGAAATTTTAACAAGTTTCTTTCAATTGTTATTAATGGGCGGAGTTATAGAGATGATAAATTTTTAGAAACTAAACTCAAAGATGGAGACCAAATCGTTTTTATTTACATCTATTTTGGTGGTTAATATCCATTAATTTTATATTATCAATTTTTAATATACTCTTACTTTAAATTAAAAAAATTATCCACATACCAAATCCAGTCAAAATTGGATTTAAAATATTATCAGAAATGTTCTTGGCAAATGCGTCTACTAGTAAAAATAATAAAGTGGCAATAATACTCATAAAAATAATTTTCTCAATACTAATAGGCATCCAAGGATGATATAATAAAGAAATTATAATTACTATTATAAATGTTGTTAAACCGCCGGCGATAAATCCTTCTACGGTTTTTTTAGAATTTGTTTTAAGGCTATGCTTTCCATATTTTTTACCTATAATGCAGGCTACAGCATCCGCTCCCGTAGTTATTAAGGCAACTGCCGCAAAAATTGGAAATGGTGCGAATATAAAAGGCGAAAAAGATAAGACCAATGGTGTAGATGCTACAAAAGTATCTAATTCGCATTGTTTCATATCCATATACCATCGCTTAGCCCATTTTGGGATCATATAAAATTTGTTTAACCGAGCCAGGTCTGCTACTTGAAACATAATTACAAAACCATAACCAATAGTGATTGTCAACCAGAAAGAAAAACTGTAATTATCTAAACCCCACTGAGTTAAAATACCAAGATCATCAAGAATCAATCCTAACGTCCAAAAGAAAAAAATCACAAAACAAGTAAATAAATGTAGAAATTTTCTGCCTAATTCGCTTTTTAAATCATCTACCCAGTTTTTATTAAATTCTTCACAAAATTTGCTATAATCTCTTCTTGCCATAATCTCAGGATTCCTTTTTGAAATAACAGCATTATATATTAATGTAATAACCAAAAATCCCATTTCAATTAAAAAAAAGATGGATGTAACTAACCATAAATAATTTAATGAATTTTGACTCAAATTTGGTGAATGAGAACGATAAATAAAAGGATATAAAATTCCTGCCATCAAAAATAGTAGCGCAATTAAAAGTTCATTGGCAAATAAATGGTTTTCAATCTTAATTTTTTTATTTTTTATAATATAAATTAATGTTAATAAAAAATAACCAATTAAAATTAAGCTTGTAGGTAAAAAATACATATTGTTAAGCATTAAAGGTGAATAATTTAAAAATTTTTACTGCTTTAATAAAAGTCTTTCACTCATATCTAGAACCAACTTAAAACAACAGAATAAAAGTTGAAATTAAAAATAAATCTGATAAATACGTATGTCAAACTACAACAAATCGGAATTAGGAGATTATCCGATACTTTGATTGGTTTGCTTGTAGAAATATCGAGTATAAAAAAAATAAAGGTAAAAATCAATGACCAATAAACACCAACAAAAAGAAAGCAAATCAAAAATGTACTTATTATTCCAGCTATAGTCCCCTCCCATGTTTTATTTTTATTCCATATAATATGTCTTTTACCAAATCGTATACCAACTTGACTTGCCATCAAATCACTAATTGAACTTATACCTAAAATAGCAAAATATACCATTGGAGGACAAATAAAGGCAGCAAACATCTGACCAATCGCAAAATAAAGATACGTACCATAATTCTCTTTTTCCTCTTTAGAAAGATATAATTTAGGAAAAATATTAAACGGGAAAGAAAAAAGGCGTGATTTTCGCGTAAACTCGTTGGCAAGCATAAATATACATAAAATATAAAAAAAGAAAAATAAAAGATAATAAAACCACCCCAATGAAAAGAGAACATCAATAAATGAATTAGGTTCATTTATAATTCTTAAGTACAAAACTAACATATTATTTTCTTCAGGAACCATCCCCGCAGAGGTACCGGTATAAAAATTAACAACATATAGTCCAACATACCAAACAACTAGAAGACCAATAAAAATTAAAACATGATTTAGCTTTCGAAGAGTATCTTTTTTAGCTTTACTCCAAATCTCACGTTTTTTTTCTAATTTAATGCTTAACTTTGAAAAATCTTTTTTGAAAATCTTTTTATATAAATTTACTACTCCTGTAGAGATTACAATTAATATCCCTACAGTAATTAATGGAATCAATAAGGACATAAGCCATAAAGGTATTATCACTGATTGAAGCACTACTTCCTGGCTCATCAACAATAGAAATAGAGCAATATGGACAAATACAAATAATAAAGTAATAAATCCAAAAAAGTTATTTAAGATATCAAATTTATACGAAAAATGCATATAATTGAAAAGAATAAAAAAAAAAGAAAAAATAATTATTAAATACCAGATAAGAAAGTATTCCATAATTTTGATGACTTATTTTATATTTATTATATATTTGGTCATAAAAATTAATTAAATATATGTGTTACTAACTCTAATTAAATTATTAATTTCAAAATAAACTAAATGATAAAATTTACAACAAAATTCATCTTATAGTAGGTTAGTTTTCAAATTCTAAAAAAGTGGAAAGGATTTTGAAAAAAATTATCTTAGCCTCAAAATCAATTGATCGAAGTGAAATCCTTAATCGAGCAGGAATTCCATTTGAAACATTCATTACAAAAATCGATGAGGAGAAATATAAAACGGATTTTTCAGACACAACTGAATTTGTAAAAAAGCTTGCTGAAGCAAAAGCATTATTTGCAAAAAATAAATTTTTGAAGAATAAATTAGATGCGATAATTATTGCTGCTGATACTATAGTTGAGCTTGATGGAGAAATTATCGGGAAAGCTCATAAAGAAGAAGAAGCTTTCAAGATACTTAAGAAATTAATAGGACGGACCCACAACCTTATAACAGGAATTGCTATTACTGAAACTAAAAATCCAAAAATTATTATTGATTCAGATACTACGATGGTTGAATTTCTTGAACTTTCTGATGAAGAAATATGGCAATATATCAATACTAACGAATGGAAAGGACGAGCAGGCGCCTATTCAATAAAGGATAAGGCTAGCTTGTTTATAAACAAAATAATTGGATCCTCATCAAATGTAATTGGATTACCTATGCATAAGCTTTATGAAATTTTAAGAAAAGATTTTGGGTTAAATTTATTTCAATTTGAATGAATATAATTCAAACTATGGCTAAATTCAATATTTGTGTTGGTTCTTTAAACTCTACAAAAGTGAAAGCAGTACAAGCAGCATTTAGTAGATATTTTAAGAATTTTAAAGTCTACAACATTAGGGCAGATTCAAAAGTATCGAAACAACCAATAGGATTGAAAATTATAATCAATGGGGCGATCAATAGAGCGAAATACTCATTAAATTTTATGATTAATGATAAAAAGATCCAATCCAATATTTTTGGGGTTGGGATTGAAGCTGGACTAGCTGAGGTACCTCATACTAAAACAGGATTTATGGATTTCCAATTTTGTGCCATTATTAATGAAGAAAGACAAATTTCACTTGGCTCTGGTATTGCATTTGAATATCCAAAATTTGTTGTCAATCAAATCTTACAAAATAACAATAAAGAAATTGGGGAAATTATAGGAAAACTCGCAGGCAATGAAAATTTAAAAAATGAAACAGGAGCTATTAGTTTTTTAAGTAAAAATACAATTACAAGAACAGAAATCTTAACACAAGCCGTTATATGTGCACTGCTCCCTTTAATTAATGAAAATTTGTATAATACTAACGAAAAGAAAAAAGAAAAAAATTTTTAAGCTTAAATTTCTGAAAACTCCTTCCAAACTTTTAAATCTTCATAAAATTTTAAGATTTTTTCAAATTTAGAAATTAAGTTATCATAATAATTATGATCAGCATACTTTTTTCTAGATAACTCTTTTGCAATCGCAATTCCATCTTTATACCGCAATATTTTTTCCTCAATCACATTTTTTTTTCATTCATATTATTATATAAAACACAAAAATATCGAGGTATTATCACTTGAAAAATATTAATTATCTTATTTTAAAGATAAGATTTTATCTAATTCCCCTTTTTTTATATTTAATAACTCTGATTCAGGTAGTCTTTCTGTAAGTAAGCGCCAATTTTTATCTTTTTTAAATACTTTTTTAAATATTGCTAGTGCTTCATCCATCTTTTTATTATTCGCTAATGATACCGCTGTCCAATACTTCATTTCAAGATTTTCTGGAAACATTTCCATGGAAGCATTGTATTCTTCAAGTGCCTTTTCCATATCACTTTGTTCAATCGCAAGATCCCCCTTGTTCATATGCTCATACGCACGCCATACTTTCAATAATCTACATATTTCTTTTAATGGTTCTACGTGGTCTTCTACTCTGAGGTCAATTAAGGGATCCTCCCATTTATTTTCTGGTGCTTCACCAGCAACCACTAACAATGCAGCAGATTGTTTACCTCTTATATCTCCACCAACTGATTCAGCAGCTTCTAAGCATTTGATTATTCGTTCCGGTAAAGGTAAATTATGGTAATTGTTATAAGCATCTGCCATAGCAGACCACACTTTATCAGTAAGCATCATATTTGCTTGAACAGAAAAATTCTCACCTACTATATGACCAGCATGCTTTATACATTTTGAACCTGTATGTGTAGCCACCCTTCCTTGAATATCCAGAATAGAAACCTGCCTTACATCTCTCCCCTCATCATCTGAAAGTAGTATTTCTATACATTCTTGAGGCGTTTTACTTTGCTTTAATAGTTCAAGTCCACGTAATCCGAAAGATTTATTGACAAGTGATTGGGTTGCTACTACTCCAACTCCTGCTTCGCCCCAGGAAACAACACTCCCAACTGAAAACCAATGACTTTGGACTCCTACACCCATTTCTCCAGTTTCAGGATCCCTTGCAACAATAGAATAAGTATGTGCGAAAGCATTACACTTAGAATGATTATTCCTAGGAATCATATTTATAAGATTGGTTTAAATGTTAAATAAAGTTTTATGATTCATTTTTATTATTATTGATATTTCTAAATGAAAAAGATTAAATTCTTTTATAATTTAAAAACTTAATAAAAATTATTCAAATAAAAAAATGATCTTAAATGACAAAGAAGTATAAAAATGAAGGACTAATGAAAGTTTTAGTGATACTAGGGGCTTTGGTAGGATTAGTGACATTAATTTTCAGGCTTGCAGGATTAGAAGGTTATGGATTGGATTGGCCTAATGCAGTAGTTACAATTCATTACATTGTCGATTTCATAATTGGCTTAGTCATCGTCATTTTAACATTTTGGGTAGGATTTAGACCAAATAATCCAATTCCATTTCATTGGCTTGTTTTTATCATATTTGCTATTCTACTAGTAGTATTTGGCGCAGGAATATGGAGTTGTGTATTGGTGTTGATTGCCGGACTCATAGGTATTATCGAAGAACTATAAATTATTAATTAAATTAATTTATAACTTTTTTTTTCTTGTTTTTGAATTGAGAATTCTAAGATTCAGCATTTTCAAGGAAGTAAGTAATAATTTCCTCAGCAATGTTTATATCTGTAACTTTTTGTAATGCGGTGAATCCAGGAATGGAATTAACCTCCAATACAGTAAGTCCCTTTTCACTCTCAATTATATCCACTCCAGCAATTTCTGTTTTAGTAATCTCTGCTGCCTTAATAGCAAGGTTTCTTAATTCATTAGTTATTTCTATAGGCTCAGCTTTTGCACCAGCATAGATGTTTGTTTTCCAGGTATCACTAATTCTATACATACCCGCAATAACCTTATCTCCTAATACTAAAATTCTAATATCTCGATTATAATGTTTAACAAATTCTTGTAAATAGAAAACATGATTTAATTGACTAAGAGAATAGATAACATTTTCCGCAAGACCTTTGTCATTCAATCGAGTTATTCCAATCCCTTTTGATCCATACAGGGGTTTCAAGACGCAATCTCCTCCTAATTCATCAAAAGCTTCTAAAGCTTTATGTGGATCTTCGCAAATCATTGTTTTTGGTGTAGGAATTTTGTATTTTTCTAAAAAAACTGATGTTAAAAATTTGTCACTTGCAATCTCCAATGATTCTCTCGAATTAATTAGTTTTACATTAAATTCTTCAATTGCTCTTAAAACATCAAGTCTAAAAAAAATCTTTTGAGTTGCTGCTGCTCCAAATCCTCTTACAAGAGCTGCTCTGGGTTCGAGTGTTTCAAACTGTTTAAGAAAATTATGTTGGAAACCAATATCTACCTTAATTGTCGAGGGAATAAAATATTTAACGTTATAGCCACGCTTTTTCAATTCATTGGATAGAATTTGGACTTCCGGGTCCTTTGAATTAGGGGTTATTATCATTGATTTCATTTTAATTTCACTTTAAAATAAATTACTTAATTAATCTATAGCACTAATTTTTAAATAAATTTAAGTTCTTATAAAACATATATGAAATCAATGGATCCTAAAGACACTGAAAATGAAATTGAGAAACTATCACAGATGCTAAGCAAGATTCAAAATATATACTATAAAAAAAAAGAGCAACTTGAAGAATTACATTCAGAGATAGGTGAATTAAGAGAAGTTCTAAATTTCTTAAATTCTCTCATATCAGGTAAATCCTTTCATAGCGCAGACGAGATTTACTCAAAAACATTGCTTAAAAAAACAGATACATCCATTGAAGAACAATATTTTGTAGAAGAAATTCCTAAAGAGAGGGTTGAAGGAACAAATATTAAAAGAAAAATCTTCGCTAAAAGTAAAGGGAGAGATGAGGAATTATTATGCATCTTAAATTTTTATGATTTTAATAGAATTGAGATAAAAATTATTGATCCAGAGAAGAGATCAATAAAAGAGACATCTGAAGATTTTATACGCATTTTTATAAAAGGAGCGCTTATTAAAATTAAAGATAATAATCCGAAAATGAGTTTGAATTATGAACATTTTAAAAATTCAGATTTAATAGAACGTATATCAATTTCTCAATTAAAATCTATTGATGAATACGATTTAATTACCTCGAAAATGAGAGAACTTTTAGCAAGTGAAGTTTCTTCTGATTCTTGATTTGGAAAGGTTTAAAAAAAAAGGTTGAATAAAATAACCCTAAATCTATTAAAATTAATAAGATTTTTTTATAAGAAATTCCAATTAATTAAAAATTATAATTAGAGTTGAAAAATAATGAAAAAAAAATACTCTATTTTAATGGTTTTGAGTTTTATTTTAATTTCTTTATCACTCCAAAATTTAACTTTTGTTATTGGAATTCCAGTCATAATACCTGATCCTGAGAATGATGTTTATCGTATCCATTATGAACAAACAATAATACTTTTTGGAGTTACACCAGCACCTAATATTGGTCAAGTAGTTAACCCACCATCTAATATTGATATAAAACAGGGAGATTATCATGATGAGGTTGATATAGTTAAACTCGAAATTAACGGACAAGACTTGAATTTAACTTTTGCTGGTAACATAAATGATTGGCTGAGTGATGATGATCATAGTACTGTAGCTATGATATTTTTATATCCAGATTTTAATATGGAGCTCTATAAACAAGGTGATCAACAATATCCTTGTTATATTGCATTTTATCAGAATCAATCTGTATATGGACTGGATTATAAACTAGTATTCATTAATGAAATGAATAACGAAACCTGGTACGTCTGGGATGGTGCAGGATGGACTTCATCAAAAAGTCTTTCGGCTAACATTGGCTCTGCTTCTGGTAAATCAATTATAGCAAATGTGCCCTCAGGGGCTTATACTATCCCAGATAATATTACATATTTCGCAGTGGCAGAACATGATAATTATCTTGGGGGTGGTGAAGCGATTGCTTACTTGGACATAGCTCCTAATGATTATGCCCTTTGGAGCGTATCCGAAACTATTCCGAGTTACAACATATTCATAATTGTTGGGCTCTTATTTGGGCTTTCTATGGTTATAGCAAGAAAGTATATCAAGGGAAAATAAACTAAGTTAATAATTAACTCTTATTTTTTCATTATTCTAATTTTTCAAGCGTTTTAATCGAACTAAGATATATTAAATATCAAAATATAAAATAATAATATAATATTTTAGCTGATTCCAATCAATTAGAAAATATTATATTAAGATATTATATTGTTTAATTAAAATAGGAAAAATTAATTATTCAGCAATTCTTATTTATTTCAACATATTTACTATTAGGAGTGTAATTATTTTGGCAAAGAAAAAAACTTGGCTACAAATGCCAAAGATCCACTCGAAATTTCATGATGAAAAATTAGAGAGCGTTTTAATTAAAAAATCTTTAGAATTTTTAACTGGCGAAAAAGGTGAAGCACCTTCCTTCCTATTCCTTTCAGGAGCTTTTTTTGATGTGAAATCATTTGCATATTCTGGATTAAGAGCTTGGAAAGGTGCTGTAAAACCCTCAGAATCTAATGGGGGAAGAAGACCAGTTTTAGAAGCTACTTTCGCTTCGATATCTGTTTATTTAAGTTCATTATTAGCGCTTCAATCAGATTTTTATTTTGCATATGATGAAATTAAAGATATCTTATTAGAAAAAAAAAGAGAAGATCTCTGGACTATTGTCTCAGAAAAACTTCCTTTCATTTCTATACCGCCAAAGGAAATGTATGGGACACAAGTATCTCCTATCTCTCCATATTTTGTAATTAAACAAGATGAAGATTTAGTTTTAGGAGAGATTTACCCCTCAGCGTATTTATCTCAAATTATTAAGAATATTAAAACGAGATTTTTTGTGTTTTTCCAATACCAAGGGTATTCAGCTTTCGGGTTTTTTAATGCATTACCTGACCTTACAAAATTTGGATTTGAGGAGAATGCAAATGATTTTAATGGAGACCCTACGGCAGAGAATTTAATAAAATACTCAAAAAGTGCAAAGAATGTAAAAGAATTATTAATAGCACTTATACATGCTCATAATAACGCTTTACTAGAACAATTTTTGATACCTGATTATGAATTATTATTAAATAAATTATTAGAAGGGGAAGCATAGAAAATGGTAAACATTGGACTTCTGGGTGACGTAAGTGTTGGAAAAACTAGTATCCTTCGATTATTCGTCAGATATTTAAAAAAAGGTGACATTGAAAAGGTTAAAGGCGGAACAAAATGCTCAGTTGTTAAAGCTGATTTTTCTGGAGAGGCGACAGTTCCTGGAGGTGAAAAAGAAGATACACTAGATGAAAAAGAAACAAAAACAATTCATCCAAATAGAATTGTTTTTAGGGAAGATGCGACAAATAAAGCACATACTATTTTTGCACCAGGGGGTGACAGATCTAGGGCCGTGGTAAAGATGGGAATCATTACAATTTCCCGTATCGCGACACAAATAATAGCTGTCTTTTCATGTGACAGGGATTTAAAAAGACAGTTTGAATTCTTTAATGATGTACGATTTTTTCCTGATAAAATTTTTGTTTGTATCAATAAAGTCGATCTGGTTGAAGGGGATAGAGATAAAACGCTTGAAGAGGTAAAAACACAGATTAATGATTTTTTTGGAGCTCGAAAAATAGCTGTTAATGACACTTTTATTACATGCGGTGAAACAGTGGAAGGATTTGAAGATGTTGAAACATTCAATAACCAAGTTGCAGAAATGATTTTAGAAATTACTACAAAACAATAATTTTTTTATATATTTAATTTTCAGAAATTCAGTACTTTTTAATTTCAATTTTTCAATTTTAAAGCAATTTTTAAAAACAACTTTTCTAAATCTAGTAAATATCCGATTAAAGGAGTTAAACTGACTTTATTCAAATCCTTTTCAAGGGTAACAAATCCCATTTTTTCTAATTCTTTGATGTCTTCTATAGCTCCTTTCTTTTTCCTTATTTCTTTTATTTTTTGAATTGTAGTTTCCCCAGAACTGTTAAAACAACATATCACTGTACAATATAATGTAGCTGCTAATCTAGGGTTTCCCTCAAATGGATTTGCTGAAATAATTTCAGTTGTTTCGGGATCAAAAGAAATATACCAATAAGAATTCAGGGGATTAAATCTAACTTGAAGACCTAAAGGTTCAAGATAATTAGATAAATTATTAATTAAATCTTGAAAATAAATTGATTTATTCCTATCTTTAACATTAAATCTATTAAGGATCTCTCCTTTAGTAGCTCCTATTTGAGATTTACTTGTTTTTTTGCTTAGTAAATGCATCAAAACTGTTAATTCATTCACTTTTAATTCATCTCTTTTATAAATATAAAAAATTTGTTTCTTTTTGATATTTTATTTTACCTAACTGGAGGAGGTGTAAAAGATATACAAAATTTTCAAAAATTTTTATTTGATCATGTTCAACTTCAAAAATTTCGTCATATGAACACGGTAATTTATTTTTAATAATGTTGAAAAATGCCATCATTTTTTCAGTAAATTTTTGACTAGGTATTTCCAATAAAAAATTATATTTCGTTTCTATTTTTTCGATAGATTCGACTATTAAGGGTTCCCCTTTCGGGGTAACCAATCTATCTTTCGAATATTCAAGAAATTTCAAGGAAAGAACATCAATGATAAACGGTTCTCTCCAACAATCATCAAATAATTGATAAATTTCTGTATCCTTTGGATTTGTCTTTAAAAAATCAAAAAACTTGTCTTTATTATCTAAATAACTAAGAAATATTTTTAATTCTTCAAATTTTTGGCTGAGTAATTGAAAAGCGCTCTTGTATGTCATTGAATACTTATTAATGTTATAAATAGTAAGGGTATCTTTCAGATTCTCAAAAATAGGAACTAATTCTATATCTAAAAGCGAAATTTCTCCTAAAAGAACTCTATTTTTAATGCTTTCAATTTTTTTATTTATTTCTTCAGAGAAATCTTTATATTCCATAATTTATCATAAATTATTTCTTTTTTACAATTTTTGGCTTAAAAACAGAAGAAATTTCATTCTTTCCTACTCTTGCAATTCCAATTAATTTTTCTGCAAGTAAGAATAATGAATTCGAAGATTTTGGTAAGAACATAAACATTTGTATTGGATTCTGCTCGAGAGTTGATTTAATTAATTGATATACCACTTCAGAATTTTTTTCATCTAAAAACATTCCTGGTTCATCAAGTAAACAAAGCGAAGATGGTTTAATCTCTTGAAGAGATAGAATTAAACAGATTGATATTAAAGAAACTTGACCACCACTTAGAGCAGTAAATGATTTCAATTGTTCTTTTGAGGTAGCTGCTTTAATATCGACACCTAAATCTTCAAAATCACCTATTAAATCAAGCGAACAATAAGACTTAATCTGAGAATCTCCGAATTTTTGATTAACTCCGTTTTGGAGATTTTCAAGTAAAACACTAAATTTTTCATAATATGTTTTTTCCATCTTATTTTCCGTTTTAATTGCTGCTTTTACATCTTTTTCCAAATCTTTTTGATTTTTAGAGATTTCCTTAAGAGATGCTAATATCTGATCTTTTTCAATCAGAATTGAATCATCAACATCCAAATATTTGAGTAATTCTTTATCTATTTCTGAAATATCCACTTTGATATCTTCTATGGGACGAATTTTAATTATTTCTTCTGAAACTAGAGGACTTATTTCAAAATTAATTCGAGCTAAATCATTTCTTTTTGATTCCAGCTCTTGATTATAAGCATTTAATTTGATATTTTCTTGTTCAAAATTTAATGTTATTTGGATATTTTTTCTCTCTAATTCACTTTTTTTATTTTGTAATTGTAATATTTCTCCTCTTAAATCTGAAATCTCGTTTTCAGTAATTTTAAGTTCTTCTTCCACATTCTCTAGTTGTCGATACACTTCAAATGCTGTTTTATCTGCTTTTTGAAAAGCCTCTTTTTTTGTTTCAAACTCCTTCTGTATTGAATCTTTTTCATATGTATGCTTATTTATTTCATCTTTTACTTGTTTTAGAATATCTTCATTCTCACTTAATTTTATATCCCATTTTTTCTTTTCTTCATTAAGCTTAGCTAATTCATTAGGAATTTCTTTTATCCTATCACTCCACTTGAAAAATTCGGGATCTGTTTGAGATTTTAAACCTTTAATTTGAAGATCTAACTCTGTAATGTCATTTTTAATTACTGTATTAATCTTCTCTAATTTATGCATTTGATCATATAATTGATTCTTTTTAGAGGTAATTCTTTGTTTTTGGTTAAAATTATAGAGAAGATCGTTGAAGGATTCCTTCTTTTTAAAAATGTCTTGCTGGATGGTATCAAATTTTGATTGCTCAACTCTTAATTCTGAAATTTTCTCATTCAACGATTTGATCTCAGTCTCTAGTATATCAGATTGCTCTTTTTGTGTACCAGCACTTAATAATCCTTTTAACCTTTTTAGGTAAGGTGTTTCATATACATATTTATAAGAAATTATTTGTTCTCCTTTTAATGTAACACATTTTCCTTTAAAGTCATGTGTACTATAAAGTTCTCTTCCAGAACGATAATCATTTACAACAAGACAATTCTTAACTTTTGAATAAATTACTTTTTTGATATCAATATCATCATCGATGATCTCAATTAATTCTGCTAAATAACCAAGGACGCCGTTAGCAGAAATTTTTATCATAGGTTTAAGAGTGACATTTTTAGGTAGATAAATGTTACAATATGCTCTATATTTTTCTTTTAATCTTTTTAATAAGTTTAAAGTGTCCCAATCTTTAGCTACAAAGCTGTAAAGTAATTTTTCACCTAGAACGGATTCAATAGCATAGCTTAATTGATCCTCGTATTTCAAATAATCGATAATTGGCCCCTTAACTTTTAAACCTCTTTTATTTATTTCATCCTTGAGAATAGATATATTTGAAGGAAGAACTACACGACGTTCTCTAAGTGAAGCCTGTAAAACTTTTAACTTTTTGAATTTTTTAGAGATAACAATTTCTAATTGTTTTATCTCTGAGTCTATTTCGTATAATTTTAACGAGCTTCTTTTAAGTTTTTTATCAAGCTGAATTAGTAAATCTTTTGTGGGATTTTCTAAGAACCATTTATTTTTTTCCAACTTATGTTCTATGTCTTTAAAACTTTGAAATAGTTGATTAATCTCATTATTGTATACTTTTATTGAGTTCTCATTCTCTTGGATTTTAGCTAATCTCTTTTTTTTCTCAAGATTTATTTGATTATATTTATCTAAAAGAGCTTTATTCTGGTTTATTCTTTTTATTAATTGGTCCTGCTCTGTTATTAATTTATCAATTAGCAGTCCAGCATTTTTGCTTTCTCTTTTTATTATTTTTATTTCGTTATCCAAGTTATCTTTCTGTTTCTCAAAATTAATAATAACTTTTTTAAACTCATCAATCTTACCTGATAACCTATCTAGCTCTTGTTTTGCGTTTATTTTTTCTTGTTGCCAATTTTGAATTTTTGCGATTAAATCTTGCTTTTTATAACTTAATTCACCCAACTGCTTTGAAAGCTTATTTATGTTTTGTTCCTTATTTGAAATTTTATTTAATAGGGTAGTTATTTCTTTATCTGAACTTTCCTTTTTTTTCTTGATTCCTTCTATAACTAATTTAACATTTTTGATTATCTCTTCAATATTAATGATTTCTTTTTCTAATTTATCCCTATTTGCCCATAAAAGTTCATCATAGAATTTCTTTCTAATTTCTAACAATTCGTTCTTTTGTTTTAAGCGCTCTAGTTTTGGGTTTAATAATTCCAAGCTAAGATTTAATGTGTTTTTTCTGCTCTTTAAAGATTGAAGGTCATCATTCAAATTTAATACATTACTTTTTTGTTGTAATATTTCATCTCTCAATTCTTTTAATCCAATACCCTCTTCTAGAAATGCACATAATTCTGTTGGTTTTAAATTTTTAATTGCATCAATTTTTCCTTGGCTAACAAAAGCAAACTGATTATCTGGATTAATATTTAAATCAGAAATTAATTTTTGAATTTCTTGAGCTGGAATTTTTTTAAAGTCTGTATCTCCCTTTTTTTGAATTTTGAAGAATGGAGATTGCCCTCTAATAACATATCTTCTTATTTTTATTATTTCTCCTTCATTTTGAATATGAATTTCAACCATAGCATGATTTTGTCCATTTCTAATGAAATTTGACCATTTCTTGTATCGTTCATCTCTTTCATTACTACCTAAAGCAAATTTAATCGCTTGAAATACTGAAGTTTTTCCACTCCAATTAGGCCCTATAATAATCACGAACTTAGATTTACCGAAATTAACTTCATCCTTCTGGAATGATAAAAAATTTTCTAAAATAACTTTCCTAATGAAAATCCTTTTATTTTTCATTGAATTGATTTCATTTTCTTTTATACCTAATTGTGATCTAGACGCCAAATTACCTCACTCTATAATATATCATTTACCAAAGGCTTGTTTTATAAGATCTACTCGTTTCTTAGCCTTTTCTAAGTTTATCTGTGCCCTATTTGGAGAATCATTTAAGATGAATGGATATTTAGCTAACATTTTCATCTCATTTTCTTCTAACGGCTCTTTTTTAGCCAATTTATCAATAATGAGTGTAAGTTCAGTATAATTCTTAGAAGCAGCATTCTCATATAATTGATTTAACATAAAGTCTGAGATGCGTGATTCACGAATTCCATTAACAATGCTAGTGATATCTTTGAGATTTCCAAATTCCTTAATCTCTTGAGGTGGAATTACATTTTTATCTTGATGATATTCTTCATTTAATTCGATTCTTGAGTTTTCTTCCGAAACAAGAGGGATATTGTTTGGGATATACTCACCGGATATAATTAGATCAATTAAAACATCCGTAATTTCATTACTCGTTTCATTCAATTCAGAGTTTAAAAAGTGTTTGAATATCCCAACTTTCAGCAATTGAATAATGTCTTTTACTTCCCAATTTTCAGTATAATTTACAATATCATTAATATCAAATACGATCTTGTTATTTTTTTCCAAAAAATCTTTTAATACCGTTTCTCGCTCGATTTTATTCAATAATGGGATTTTTATGAACAGGTCAAATGTGGTATATATTTTGTTCGATACAGTTGTTATATCTTGAATTTCATAATTTATCCATACCAAAATTAAATTAGAATCAATAAATTTAAAATCAAAACTCTTTTCTTGTCGTGCATTTAAAAAATTTTCTAATAAGTTTTTTTCCTCAAATTTCTGCTTGAATATTGTTTGTTGATTTATTAACAACAATTTTTTTTCATTAGTTTTTTCGGGTTTCCTCCTCTCAGTTTCCTTTTCACTTTCCTCTTCTTTTTTATTTCTAAAAGTCTCTAATGTTGGAATAAAACTTTTTAAAAATTTATTTGGAGCTTTAAGAATTTCATTATCATTAAATTCAATTAGATCTAAGTAATAATTTTTAGTTATTAGTTTTATATAATCTATTATATCCGTTCCGGGATTCACATTAATTAAAATGGCTCCTTTTGGCTCTAAATAGCCATTTAAAATAGTATCTTTATGGTTGGTTAACATTACTTTGAGAAAATTTATGATATCATTATATTTATCTCGATAGAAAATATCCTCTTTATCAATATTAATTTCTGAAGGTTTAATTATCTGAAAATATTTTGAAAGTTCTGGAACATCGTTTAAATCTTTCATTGAAAATTTTCCTTAATTTCTTTGGTAATTTTATGAACATAATTTACATGACTTTTAACACATAAATATTTAGCGGTGCTTATAGTTAGCGATGACTAGATCCCCAAAAAAAACCGTAAAATTTATAAAATAGTATTTTAGGAAAAAAACATTTAATATTAAAATGAGGACCCAAAGTAGTACACTTACTACTTTATTAAAATAGACTTAGCAATATTAAAAACCGATAAAAAAAAATAAAAAGATATTGTATTATTACTTTTGCTCCCATGGCATACAGAAATATCCCTTTTCTAATTCATATTTTGAGAACAATCCACAACCAAAACAACTACACCCCTTATTTTCTATTTGATCTCGTGGTTTAGTTGACTGTCCTCTCGAACAGAAAAGAGCATGTGGCTCAAATTCATTGAGTTGATTTGGCTTAAATGAAGGGCATGGTCCACAGAATTTTCTGCATTCATTCATTGATTCTTCAGTATCTGGAACCGGTAGTGGCATAATTTTCACACTATTCTTTATAATTTAAATTTGTTTTTTCAATTTTTTTTGAATTCTAAAATTATTTTAGCAATAATTTTAGTTTACTATCAAAATAAGCAGATTAATTTTTAAACTTAATAATTATAAACTATTAATTTACCCATAAATAATAAGAAATTCAAAGTCTAAAATACTTCTTGTTTTAATAAATTCAAATGTGATTTAATCTGTTCTTCAATAATATCATAATGAGTAAATTTTCCTTTTTTCCAGCCTCTAATTAATCCAGCATTTTCAAGAATTTTCAAATGATGAGATATAGATGGTTGTGACTCGTCCAATACTGCTTCTAACTCACATACACATCGATCTTTTTCTTTTAAGACGTTTAATATTATAAGGCGCTTTTTATTTGCGATTGCATTTAGAAACTGATTTAAAGCTTTAAAATTATTCTTATGATACAATTTATCTCCAAGTTTACGTAATTGTTTGAAATGCTGATCTGCATTTTCAACATCTTCACATTTAATTAATTTAGCTTTAATTTCTTCTTCATGTTCAATATTCATTTAGAAACACAATTAAATAATTAGATTTAAAATTATCAAGTATTTTAAAAGACAAATAAATATATAATAATTTATTCAAATCAATAAATTTTTATTTGAATAAAAATTTTGTTATTTAAGATTCCTTTAAAACCTTTTAAAAATTAATAATTAAAAACTGAAATATTATGAGTGAAGAAGAAGGTCGAACAATCAGCTTTTTCGAGAAGTTTCTCCCATTATGGGTTGGTTTATGTATTCTTATTGGGATAATTTTTTCTCAAATTATTCCAGGAATAAGTGAAGCTATTAATTCTTTTAATATCGGTCAGATTTCCATACCAATTGGCATTTGTTTATTCTTAATGATGTACCCTGCAATGTTGAATTTACAAGTTTCAGAATTGAAAAAGTTAGGTAAGAATCCTAAACCTATAATTTTAACAATTGTATCTAATTGGCTGGTTGCCCCATTTGTTGGTTTACTTATGGCACGTATATTTTTACAAGGTTATGAACAATTAATAGTCGCTATTATACTATTATCCAGCTCTCCATGCACAGCCATGGTTTTAGTATGGGGTTGGATGGCACAAGGTAATCAAGAGCAAAATGTTGTTAACACAAGTCTGAATACAATAACAATTATATTCGGTTATGCTCCTATGGTTGCGTTATTGACAGGCATTCAGAATATACCCGTTGATTGGGTTCTTTTACTGATATCAACATTTATTTTTATTGGACTTCCACTTCTATTAGGAATAATTAGTAAAAGATTGCTAATCTCTTATAAGGGTGAAGATTGGTTTAACAACACATATAGACCTATAGTTGGAAAAATATCGATTGCTGCCCTACTAACGACGTTGGTATTACTTTTCTCTATGAATGGAAAGGTATTGATTACTAATCCTGGTTATCTATTATTAGTTACAATTCCACTTTTAGTAGGTTTTGTTATTGTAGTTGGATATAACATAGCCATGACAAAACTATTTAAGTTAAAGTACAGGGAAGCAGTCATTACAGTAATTATTGGTTCATCAAGTCATTTCGAAATTGCTATCGCTACCGCTATTGCTATGTATGGAATTGGGTCAGTTGCAGCTTTGGGTACTACAATGGGATTGTTCTGGGAAGTGCCTGTTATGCTCTTGATTGTATATTTAGGACGATTTTTAAGAAAAAAAGGTTTTTGGAAATCCTAATATTTTTAATTTCGAAATCGATTATTAATTAAAGAATAGAAATCTTGAAAAGTTAAAAACAATTTTACTGAGTAGCTATGAATGAAGAAGATATGGATGAGCAAATTGCCAAGATAATAAAAGAAGCTATTGGACAAATTTCTCATTCGAGTTGCAATCACTTAGAATCACATTGTAATAAGGATAGTCCAGATTGGGAACCAAAACGTATTCATTGTGGTACCGATAGATGTAAAGGACTTTATAAAATGGATTAAAATAATTCTAAAGTGTGATAAAGATTAGTAATGAAAAGGATTCAGAAAAATTAAAAGTAGATGTCTATGTTCCATTAAACGCATGTGCGTGTGAATGGGATAAATTTATAAATCGTGTATTTGTAGAACTTACACCATTTATAAAATATATTGATCATGAAACAAAAGATTTAAATTCAGTAGAAGCAAGAAGCCTTAATATACGTAATAAATGTATAGTAATTAATGGTGAAAAAAAGATTTCCTCACCTATAATGCTCAGGAAGGAATTACCAAAACTAATTAAAGCTAAGGGACTTATTTAGACTTTAGTAATTTTATTTTTTTTATTGTTGTGGGGTGATTATTAAAATTAAGGAAATAAATCTAACAATTTTTGCTCCTGATCCTGAAAAGAGATTAACAAATGGGCTAGAATATAAAGTGAATATAAAAAAAAATGGAACCATTGTTGATGCACTGAGTGCCCTAGATGAACAAATTTATGAGCATCCAGAAAAATCTGTTTTTCCAATATATAAAGGGTTAATCCATAGTTATCTCCAGTTAATTTGGGATGTGGAAGAAAATATGATTTATGAAGACTGTGCTTTAAATGCTTATGGTCCAAATAGAGAATTTATGCCACTACAAGAGGATATAAATTTTAACCTATATCCTGATAGCGACATAACAATTGTAGTTCATGCTGATTGATGAGCTGATGTTATGAAAGAACGATTGGATTATGGTACATTCAAAAGAGTTATTATGAAAACTTATGGAAAAGATCATGAAAATTTTGCCCATTATTTTAAAATTAAAAGATCTAATTAACATCTTGAATGAAATCTTTCAAAAAATATTAGTGAAAGGTTGACAATAGGAAGGCCTCCTATAAAATATGAATTTAATACAATCATATAAATAAATTGTCTTATTTTTAAACTAAGTATGGATATTTTCACACATATGTTTATGGGGGTACTAGCCGGCTTATTCACCTTAACTATTTTAAGTCCAGAAGCTATTATCCTTCTATGGGTGATGAGTTTTTTTCCAGATCTCGATATATTCCTGGAACCATTCCAAAAGGTAAGAAAAAGTTATTATTTATCTCATAAAGCAGCCTCACATTCTTATATTGTAGGAATATTTTTAGCAGGGATTTTTAGTCTAATCATATTTCTAGTAAGAAATAGTTCTTTCATTGAGGTTTGGCTTGCGGGATTTATAGGGTATTGTATTCACGTGTCATTAGATTTCTTTGGTGCTTCAAAAACACCAATTTTTTATCCAATTTCCAAAAAAGAATTTCGATTTATAGCTGATAGAGCAGTTAATCCGTTATTAGCTACATTTTCTGGTATTAATCTTTTGGTTTTTATTGCTTATTATTATATAAAACCTTATTTTCATGTATTTATGGAACTTGGTTTCTTTTATCTATATGTTTATGTGATATATTTTGGAATTAGGGCACTTTTAAGAATAATAATTCAAGCGAGCTTATCTAACAATCAGCAATATATCCCTGGTTTTTTACCATTCTTCTATTTAATTTATAAGAAGAATATAACACCCAATAACATCACTTTTAAATTAAAAAAAAGATTTGTATTTTCCTTGAAAGAACAAGAATTAATAAATCAGAACATTTTAGATTCCACAGTTGATATGACTTTTTTTGAATTAGCAAAAAAAATTAGCCAGGAATATAGGTTTTTCCATAAATGGGATTTAATCATTCCTTTTATTCGTAAAAATGAAGATTCAGTTAATGTCGTCTTGATTTTAGCTGAAAGTTTTTCACAATCTATACAACACAAATCTTTTAAACGGAACGTTTCTTCTTATTATCTCTCAATTATTTTTAAGATAAATACAAAACAAATCATTTCGAAAATTGATGGGTTTGGTTCCTTTAAGAAATGGGAAAATCTGGATTGGTCATAATTTATGCTAGAAAAAGAAATAATTTCAATTATCAGAAATTATGCATATGAAAAATCTGAAAAAGATGATACTCATGGATTCTCACATGTTGAGCGTGTTTTTAATTTATGTCTTCAGCTAGGAAAAAAATTAGGTGCAAATCTGCTTGTACTCGAAATTGCCGCATTACTGCACGATATCGGTAGGAGGAATAAGAAAAAGACATATTCAAATAAGAATCATGCTGAAATATCTGCTGAGATGGCTTCAAAATTCTTAAAATCTAATGATTTTGAACTTTCTCAAGTGGATTATGACAATATTATTAATTCTATAAAAGCACATTCTTTTTCTAATAAAATCATTCCAAAAACTCTCGAAGCTAAAATTTTATCTGATGCAGATAAATTAGATGCCCTTGGAGCTGTTGGCTTATATAGAACTATAGGATTTACAATAAAAAATCAAGGTGGAATTGAGCAAGTCATCGAGCATTTAGAAAACAAAATAATGAAACTAAAAGATCAATTATATTTAGGATTTTCAGAAAGTATTGCAGAAGAGAGACAAAGAATCATTTTGGATTTTTATAATCAAATAAAAATAGAAAAAAAGTAGTAAAAGAAATTTAAACTTTTGAATCTAATGAAGAAATTAGTTTATATTGCTCCTGAGTTATTTTATCTTTTACAACCTCAAAGAGTTCTAAAAGTACGTGGTCTGGGGCTTCTGCCATGACATATCTCAAAGGACCAAAACTTTTTATCTGTTTTTTGAATTGAAAACCTTTTCTCTTCATATGTGTAACAAGAGCTTCTAAATCCTCTGTTTCAATACCCAAATGATGAATCTCTCCTTCTTCCTCGAAATATGGCAAATAACCTAAGTCAATCTGAAGGATCAATGGAATATCTTGATCGATCAATTTTTTTGATTCTTCCCATGCTTTATCAGCGCTCGTGAAAGATTGTTTTCTTAAGGCTATTCCAAGTAAACGGCATCCTAATGAATTGGGTTCGATAGTTCCTTGCTTGCCTCCCAGAAAAAAAGGGATATCTAACTCGGGAATAAAAGACACATTGTTGGTAGTATCGAAAAATCCAAATCCCATGGTGGCATCTAAACCGAATGCCATCGGTTCTGACATGGGAAACTCATAAAATTCAAAAAGATCTCTCATTGAAGACGATTCACAATGGTAACCAACCCTATGAAGAAAACTATTTACCATATGCTTCTGAGTCAACTTTTCCCCCTCTTTTTTTAATTTCTTCTAACACCCACTCGAGAAATTCAATATCAGTTTCTAAAATCTTTATTGGATGGAAAAACAAACCTCGCACATTCAATGGCATGTAAGAATTATCTTTAAGCATCTTTTCTAATCTTTTTCTATTATTCTTAATTTTCTTTAAAGATTTTCTAATTGCATCAATTTGCTGTTCTCTTGTTAAAATCGGAAGCATAGAAAAAGCGATATAAAAATCTTCATCATTTTTTCCAATAAATTCACTTAAAACTTTATATACTTTATTCTTTAAGATATCAGAACCATAATCAGTAATAGTATAAATTTTCCGAATTCGATTATCAACTTCCTCGGTATATGATTCAACTAATCCATCTTCTTCCAATTTTGTTATAATATTATAAATTGAAGATTTTCCAATTTTTGTCCATTCTCTCATTCCTCGTTCTTCAATTCTTTGATTTATATTATAAGCATGACTAGGAATTTCCGCAACTAATCCTAGTAAAACAAAAGCACGATGATTTAATACGTAATTTTGATTTTCTGTGTTGTTCATTCTTACTTTTTAATAATTAAGTTTTGTATGACATTCCATATATGGAATATTCCATTAATAGAATATTATGACATCAGAATATTTAAATGTTACGATTTTATTTAATATTTTGAATAAATAAATAGGGGAAAGTACATGGAATGAATTCTATTCAGTAAGAATGCTAAAAAACTTGGATGATAATTAAGTTTCTTCCTTATTTTGCCTTTAAACTAAAAATTCCAAGATATATTCCAAATGCCCAGCCTCCAAATAAAATCATCCATTCAAACAGTCTTACAATAGGTTCATAAACATTAGAAGCGTAGCTAATCATGAAAGTAATGCTTATTAATACCAAAATGAATCCTGGAATTGAATGGTACTTAGGAATCCTATCTGCGAGTAATGCTATAATTCCAAAAATAAGATTGTATAACATTATGGATGCAAATGTTATGAAAGCAGCAAAATTGTGAGGTAATAACATTGTGTCTTCAGGGAACATAGCTACTAAAAAAGTTGCTATAGCGGAAATAATACTAGTATAAAACCAAAACCGAATAATTCTTTCTCGCTTTATATCCATATTTTGGAAGAACAACACTAAAAATAACGTCCCAAATGGTGAAAGAATACTATTTAGTACCAACCCTGTATTAAAAACAATGAAAGCGTTATTAGGTGCGTTTGTTGCTCCTAATTCACTAACATAATTAGTAAAAATACTATAAGGTTGGCCTCCTGCTGTATATAACACAATAGAAATGATAATTGAAATCATACTAACAGTTACTCCAATAAAAAAGAAATATCCTCCGTTTATTTTTTTATAAAAACTCTCTATTCTATCCATTTATAATACCTCATCGAAGAAGTCAGCAATCATCTTGTATAATTTTTGCTGATTTTCTGTTTTAAGAATACCATGTCCCTCATCTTGAAATATAAATTCTTTGTAAGCAATATCATATTCTTTCAATTTTTTTCTAACTGCTTCAACGTTTTTAGGTGTGACATTTGGATCATTTGCTCCTTGAATAACGAGTAATTTCCCTTTTATATCCTCCACAAAATTGATTGGTGATCTCTCAAAATAAACTTCAGGAACTTGTTCTGGACTTCCACCAAGCATTTGTTCTGAATAAGGGCGTAAATCAGGTCTAGTAGTCTGATAATCGACAATTAAATCAGTCATTCCACAAATTGGAACTGCCGCCGCAATTATTTCCTTCGGTGCTTTTGTTATTGCGAACCATGATGAATAACCTCCATAACTAGTACCAGTAATTCCAACTCTTCCTTTATTTGCTATTCCTTTCTCAATTAGAGCTTCTACACCTGCCCATATATCCATCTGCTCGTCCGAACCCCACCCCTTAATCCTGATAATGTCCTCAAATTCAACTCCATAACCCGTTGATCCTCTGTAATTTGGATCTAGTATTGTAAAACCTCTATTAGCATAATATTGTATCTGAGGCTCTTCAAGGTTATCTCTCGAATGCCATGTAGGACCCCCATGAACATAAACAATTGTTTTGCCATTTGGATTAGTTGGTTTATAGAGCCATCCGTGAATGGATAATCCGTCCTTAGATTTCCAATCAATAGGTTCAGCAGAAGTGAGTTCTTCTTTTTTTAATTTTGTTATCTCCCAAACGTTAGTCATAGAGATAAAATTTTTAGGATCATCATCGAATATATTAAACTTTATAATATCATCAGGTTGAATAGATGAGCTATAAATACCAACCCATTCTTCTGAAGTGATAGATGCAATGGGAAGGAGCTCTCCTCTTATATCGGGTACAAATGTCTCATTTATTGTCTTAAGATCAAGGATCGAAGCTCGAAGTTTTGCTTTTTTAAACTCTGAAATTACTATATAATGACTATTTTTAGGAACATCAATAGATTCTATATTTCTTGATGGATCATCTATTATCCATTCAATATCATTTGATAATATATCATATATCCCCAAAGAATAGTATTTTTGCATTTTATTTTCCCGCGTATCTGTTAAAAATGCAACTCGTTTACTATCGGGAAGCCATGACGCATGTACTCTAGCTTTTTCGCCAAAATTTAATATTTCTTGATCTTCTTTTCCCTCAATATCAACAATCCAATATTGAATACCTTTAGGATGATACTCCTTTCTGTTGTAAAGAATATGATCTCCTGTCTTAGAAAGTTCAGGGTATAACCAATTCGGTTTGTTTGGTTTAGCAAGAGTAATTTTTTCCCCACTGGTTAAATCTTGGCGGTAGACCCAAGTTAGTTCAATTTCCTCTTTTTTAACAAAATTATAATTTGCTCCAAAAACCAACCATCTCTCGTTAGGATGAATGCTTCCCCCTCTCAAAAAAAATGGGGGATCTTCTATAGTTATTGGTTCCATATTTTCTGGTTCAGATATGCTGACTTTAAATAACCTCACGCGCTCATTTCTTCCTTTATCTTCTCCAACAATAATGGATTCACTATTTGGAAAGAAATTCACAAAAAACGTTGCTTCTTCTGTATTTGTTAGAGCTGATGATTCAGATCTTTCGTAAACAGGTAAATAGAATACATCTAAATTGGGATGTATATTTAACCAATTGAAAACAATCTTCTTCCCATCTGGAGAAACAGATGCACCCAAAATGGAAGGCAATGTCATTAAGTTATCAAGGTAATTATTACGCATAAATAGAGAATAGATGTTTTTCTTTAAAAATTTATATATGAATCTGTAATCTATTTATTTCATTGTAAAAGAATTAAATTAAATTTAAATAATAGGATTGTGTTTTCATCTTTAACATTCATTTTATCATAAAAATTTGAAAAGTTGAATTTAAAATGAGCGAAAGTAAAAAAAAGGATTCAAATGAATTATTAAATTGGCTTATGATTATAATCGGACTTCTCTTTGTCTTCAAAGCTGTTATGGAATTCTTAGCTTGGGCAGGAATTTATGAGCCTACATGGTTAAATGTAGCAGATTTAGATGCGGCTACTTCTATTTTTGGTGGTCAAGGTGTAATTTCAATACTTTTAGGAGTCTGGTGCTTAATTGCAGGTATTGGTATGTTTAAAGAAGAGGAATATGCAATGGGAATAGGCTTAGTCGTTCTTAGTATAATGGCTGCAGTTGGTATTACTGCAATTGTAGGATGGATATCAGCTCCCTCCTCCTTTGATGCCGCTTATTTTGTAAATTATATTATAATTTCTGCTGCAGTCATTGGAGTCTTAGGATTTATCTGGCTACTTCTTACATATAAAAGATATGATTAAACAGGATTTACTATTAAAAATTTAACAAACTTTTTTTTTAATTTTTTCAATATCTTATTGATTTCATATAAAAGTTGATAAAATTTAGTAAATCTAAAGGGAGCTTTTTATGAGGGACTTATTTCTTGGATTAGATTGTTCGACCCAAAGCTTAACTGCTGTGATAATTGATTTCAGTTCAGGTAAGGTAATTTATCGACATAGCATAAGTTTTGATGAAGAATTGCCGCATTATCAAACTCAAAATGGAGTAATTATTTTAGAAGATAACAAAGTCATTCATTCATATCCTCTTATGTGGGTAGAAACTTTAGAATTAATATTTGAAAAAATGAAAAATGATGAAATCCCACTTTATGAAATTAAGGCAATATCAGGATCTGGGCAGCAACATGGAACAGTGTATTTAAATAGCAAGTTTGAACTAACACTTAAGAAATTAGATTTTGAAAAATCTCTCGTATCTCAATTAAAAAACAATTTTTCTCGTCAGACAAGCCCAATTTGGATGGATTCGAGTATAACTAAACAATGCAATGAAATTCGTGAGAAATTAGGTGGATTAAGATCTACGATTGAATTATTAGGTTCAAATACCATTGAACGTTTTTCTGGACCACAAATAAGAAAATTTTACCAAGAGCATCCTGATAAATATGATCAAACTTCAATTATTCATTTAGTAAGCTCATTTATGGTTTCAATTTTATTAGGAAAAAATGCTCCCATCGATCATGGAGATGCTGCTGGCATGAATTTAATGAGTATAAAGACTAAACAATGGGAGGATGGTGCTTTAGAAGCAACTGCACCCAACTTAAAAGAAAAAGTACCTTCACTTACAGATCCCTCTACAATTATCGGAAAGCTGTCTTCATACTTTGTAGAGAAGTTCGACTTTAATCCAGAGGCTAAACTGATAGTATGGTCTGGTGATAACCCAAATAGCCTTATTGGTGTTGGATTAATCGAGAAAGGGAAAGTTGCAATAAGTTTAGGCACTAGCGATACCTATTTCGGCTATTTACAGGATTTATATCTTGACTATAAAGGAGAAGGACACGTTTTTTGTGCACCTACAGGTGATTACATGAGTTTAATTTGTTATAAAAATGGCTCTTTAGCAAGAGAAAGAATAAAAGATAAGTTTAATCTAAATTGGGATAATTTTTCTGAAATACTGAATAAATCACAACCAGGAAATAATGGAAAAGTAATGCTTCCTTACTTTTTTCCTGAAATTGTTCCACAAGTGTTAAAGCCTTATGTATATCGATTTGGTTTTGATGAACATGACATAGAAGGAAATGTAAGAGGCATAATCGAAGCCCAATTTTTATCTATGAGGCTTCATTCAGAATGGATTGGAGAAAAACCAGAAGAAATTTACGCTACTGGAAGTGCTTCCTCAAATAAAGATATTCTTCAAGTGTTGGCAAACATTTTTAACACAAAAGTTCGCATGTTTGAAATGGTAGATTCAGCAGCTTTAGGTGCGGCATTCAGAGCAGCAAAATCATACTACAATTCTGAAAATAAGATGATAAGTTGGAATGAAATCATAAATAAATTTATGCATATTCATAAAAGCATTGTGGTTAAACCAGATAAGAAGTATAAAGAATTATATGATGACATGCTTGGACTTTATATGAAATATGAAAATTTCGTTCTCAAAAATAAAGAAAATCCTGAATCAGCTCGTTTAGAATTTATTAAGAAATATTTTTAAGATTATAAAATTGTCTGGTCTATCGTTCTTTTTACTGTCGTAAAAAGTTATTTTTTATTAATAACTTTTAAATTATTCAGATTTAATTTTAAATTAAAATAGTTTTAGGTATTCAATATTGAAAGATCAAAATAAAAAGACTATTTTATTTTTATTATTATTTTTAAGTCCTGTATTTCTCTCTTTTGTCTGTAGAGTTGAAGCTGTAAAGTCATCGGCAATATATACCCAAAATCCAATATTATTTCTTCATGGCTGGACGGGTACTGAACATATCTGGTACACAATGACTGAGCGTTTCAAGAATGATGGATGGAATGATACAACTCTGTTTGCCTATACCTTTAACAATACTTGGGATTCTTCTGAACAAGCGAACATAAATAATGCTCAGCAAATAGAGGGATGGGTCGATCAAATCTTAAATCAAACAGGTGCTGAAAGAGTAGATCTTGTAGGACATAGTATGGGAGGGCTCAGTAGTAGGTATTATATCAAATTTCTAGGAGGAATAAACAAAGTAGATGATTATGTATGCATGGGTAGCCCACAACACGCAATTACAGGAGCATCTGGCGTTTTTCAGCCAAATAACACATTCATATTCAATTTAAACGAAGGTGATGAAACTCCTGGCGGTTTTTTAAACGATGCAATAGGAGCCCGCGTAGACCCTGTTAGTGGAGTAGTATATAATAGTACTCATGTTCTAGGAAATCTCTCTTATACGTCAATTTATAGCACGGGGGATACAATATGCCCATATATAACTTCTCCACTTGATGGAGCAAATAATATAGAGTTATCAGTTATAGGTCATAATGATCACCTTACTGATGTGAACGTTTATGAACTGGTGAAAACTGCTGTAGATGACAGTATCCAAAAAGGTAATAATCCCCAAATGATTTCAGGGTACAATATTTTCATAATTACCAGCATTTTGATAATTCTCTCAATTGTAGTAATCAAAAAGAAGCATAATATGTAACTCTCTTCCTTTAATTACTCCACGCTTCAAATGTGCTTAAATAGAAAAGATTAAATCTTTTTCCCATTGAATTTAGTTATATATATTTCTATAGAGTTTCTAGTGAGTAATTACATAAGTCTTAAAAATATTAAAATCAAATAATGACTAGAAATCATTTAGATTCATAAAAATTAATAAAATGGGATTATTATTATGATAACTTGGATTTTATTCGCAATTTTCAGTATTTGGATCTTAGTTAACCGATTTGGTGAAGGTGGTAAGGTTGAAGGTTATCCACTTGGAATGCCTCGAGGGACAGTCAGAGCATTGATTACCATTATGCTTGTTGCATTTCCTTTTGGATATATAATAACCAGAGAAGAACCGCCGGGTTTAATAATTAACATTATTTTTATAGTAGTAGCCTTTTACTTTGAAGCCAGAAGAAGTGAACATGAAAAACTAAAACAAATTGTCGATGAAATAAAAAGGCCAGATATTGTTGTTGGAGATCTAAGAAAGGAGAGAAAACCACTTTATCTGCCTAAATATAGCGTTAGATTTCTTATAGTGGTGATGTTAGTCATTGTTCAGATTTTAATATTTTTACAAGGTATTAATTTTCAAGTAATAAATACTCTTACAGATCTATTATTAATTATCGGGCTCTTTATTATCGGTGCTTTTTTTAGATCAATTCTAAAATCTCGAGAAAGGAAAAAATTTAGAGAAAAAATAGCAAACATGGATGCTTCTCTTTCTGATGTTCAAATTATTGAAAAGTTAATGCTTGAAGAACCTAGTTGGTGGAAACGAACAGGAAAAAACATACTTTCTTTAATAATGTTAATTGTTGTCATTGTAGCACTATTATGTTATACCTTCAATTGGGACTATACATTATTTGAAATTCCTACTCCGTACTATAGTCTAACTATAGTGGGCCTATTCTTACTTCTTGTCAACGTGTACTATGGTTTCAGAGATTGAGTGTTTATTCAAATAAGTAATTTACTTAACTTTTTTATTTTTTTTAATTACAAGACTTTACTCGGTTAGAAATATAATTTAAAAAATTACAAATTATATTTTATATTCGTCCTCTTAGAAAAGTAGATTGATTATATTTAAAATTATAATTAACTTAATTACTTAATATATTACTTATATTTGAAAAGTAGTAATCCAAGCCTTTCAAATCTCTAATATATGGATGATTGTATGTCTTATTCAGAACCTAAGGAATTAATTCGAGCAAGAAAACTTATAGAAGAAGCTAAATTTAAAGAAGCACTCCAAATTATAGACAAATTTAGAGAAAAAAAGGAACTCTCCCTACATGAACGAATTTCATATTATTTGCTTAAAAATTTACTAGCAGGATTTAATTTTAA
>CAZBNW010000007.1:0-23602 GCA_964493385.1 uncultured archaeon
AAACTTTTTTCTTTAAAAGCAGCGGTTTAAATTTATATATATAAAAAAAAAGTATGGAGTCTAAATTACAAATATTTTCAGCTTTTCAGATTTATAGCACAGGAACAGGTGATAGAATCAATGTCATGGTAGATCATCTATGGATTAAAGATAATAGAATATTTTTTAGAGTTGTAGAAGGCGTCCCTCCAAATAGCAAACATTTTAGAAATGAACCAAGAAATAATGTTTACTCTATTAACAGAGAAGATCTTTTTAGTATTCGTTGCCGATTATATTTCTAATAGAACTCCTTACTGAAAATATCTAACAAATAAATGAATTGAATTATGAATAGTGAAGAAAAAAAAATTTATCTAAATTTTATATTTGAATGTGAGCAATGCACAGAATCTTGGTCAGAGAATTTATTAGACCTGATAGACAGGTGTACTGCTGAGGAATTATTATACTTATTTAGATATATTCAAAATAAAATTAAGAAAAAAAAGATTGACTTTATTAAAGATTAGACTGCCTTATTTACGAGAGGCTTTAGATTTCTTAAGTATGATTATGATTCCTTACATACTGAAAGTAAGAATGATGATTAAAATGTTATAAATAAAATGTTTATCTCATCAAAATTTAAACCAATTCAGATATAAACTTACGTGTTTAACATTCATTCTCCGACTTATCTAATAAACGGGAGCAAGTATCATCAAGTTTTTTAATTAGATGCTCTCGATCTTTCCATATAATCCAAGTATTTCCAGACTTTTCAAAGTGAAATCCATCATATTCTTCTCTTATTTTAGCAAGTGTTTTTTTTATAAAGCTCCAAGAGAAGCCAGTATCTTCAACTATTTTTGCTATGGCAACTGGGTGGTTTATTTCAAGATTAGTATTAAAATAATATATAATTTTTTGGAAGCCAGTTTTAAGAGGATTCTCAGTTTGATTCATTATGAGGTTTTTTTTCATATTTTTTTTAAATTACACGATTTAATTATCAAAATTCTATAATTTAGTTTTATTGATTAATTTTTGTCTAAATAATTTAATAGTAATTTTTAATTCTACAAGATATTTTCGAATATACTATTTAAATTATAAAGGATTTTGATAGTTATGTCTAACAAGAATAAAGGAACTACTTTTGCTGATGCCATAGCAAATATTTATGAACCATTAAATAGTAATGAAAAATTCAAGGAAAAATATAAAGATGAAACGTTTAAGATACTTTTAAATCCAAAGGATGGTAAGTTTGCTGCTTTAATTACTGTTGATAAAGGAATATTATCTGTTAATAGTATAGAAAACACATCTAAAAAAAATTTAGATCAAAAAATGTTGGGATGGGATGGATTTATGCAAACTACAAAAGAATTGTTCAGTGCGATCGGGAGAGGAGAATTATCGAGTGGTGAGATAGCGAAAAAAGTTGTAACACGCAAAATAAAGGTAAAAAATGCAAAAATGTTAACAAAATTCTCTGAATTAGGGGCTATATTGAGAGAATAATCTTTAACAGTATTTTTTTTTTTAAATAACTATAAATATAAGTTCGAGTTAAATTATCCTAAACATAAATTATCTAAGCTATTTAATATATTGAGCAGTTCTATAACACTTGAAAAAATAAATTATGACCTTATAAACAATAAGATAACTAAAGAGGAAGCTAATACGCTGCTTATCTCTTTGATTGAATCTAGCAATAGTATTAATCATCGAGTTAGATGCTTAGAAGAATTTGGTAAAATTATTATTATAAATGAAAAAAATTTCAAAATTCTTGAAAATTATCTAATCTCAGATGAAAGTCCACTAGTTAGAAGTGCTTCAGCTAAAATTTTATTTTTTGGATTCCCTGAATTATCAATAAATCCGTTGAAATGGGTAATTCTAAATGATCGATCCCTTATTGTTATAAACTCGCTTATTAAACTTTTAGAAAACTCAAATGAGAACAGTGCAAGTGTTTTATTTGAAATACTTTCGTATAAACTTACTGAAATATATAACGTTACTCTAGAAGAATCACGATTTTTATTAGATCTTGAGAGTGAATTGCAGCCAGATTGTGAAATGGGTTTTTTTAAACCTATAATAAAGGGTAAGATAATAATTGCTTTAGATTTTGCTAGTAAAAAAATAAAAAAGCTTCCTGCTTCTGTTGGCGCTTTATTAAATTTAGAACATTTAAATTTATGGGATAATGAGTTAACTTCATTACCAAAATCAATTGAATTTCTTTCAAATCTAAAATTCTTGTACTTAGATTGGAATAAATTTGAAAATATCCCAAATTTACAATGGGATAGGCTCAAGTCGCTAGAAAAATTAAGTTATACTAATAATTCTCCAATAAAGGAAGTTCCTAATTCATTTTTCAAACTAATTAAACAGAATTTTACTCATAAATATATACATGAAGGAGTCCTTAAAGATGAAGCTCCAATATTAGGATTATTAGAAGTTCTAACAGGAATGAAACTAAACAAAATTCAGAAAAAAGAAAAAATATCTAAATTATATGCATGTGGTTATAGAATAAACACAGAAGGGAATATTATTGGAATTTATTTATATGGTTATCATAGTTTTCAAATTAATTTCATTCCCAAGCAATTATGTTCTTTAAAATTTCTTGAAGAACTCATATTAAGGGATCAAAATATAAGAATAATTCCTGATTCTATCAAAAATCTCAATGCCTTAAAACATTTAGATTTAAAGCGCAATGGAATCGCATTTATTCCAGAATCCATAATAGAATTAAAATCATTGAAATTTTTAGATTTGGGAGAGAATAAAATAAAAGAACTACCTAAATCAATAAAATTATCTAATATTGAACTTTGGCTATAAATTGACTTAAAATATTTAAAATTTATTATTATTCTTTCATATTAATGAACTCCCCGGATTTCATTAAATTACAAGGTTTTACATATTCTAAACCTGATCTATGTACAAAATCATCTAATAGTTTTATCCATTTCTTATAATTTCTTTTCCCTGCCCCAAATGGTCCAGGCATATCCATCCCAGCTATCATAGAATCGTCTATTATCTTATAACCACTAACAATACCTTCCTCTAAAAGTCTACAACCTTCATTTAATTGAATTGCATAATATAATTCTAAGTTGAAAATATTTGCTTTTTCATTGCTAGTAATGATGTGTTTACCTTCTTTCCACTCATAGAGTCCTTTTCCTGTCTTTTTTCCTAATTTTTCCTCTTTTAATAAAGTTTTAAGAGTTTTTCCTGGAGCAAATTCAGGAGATAATTCTTTGCCGAAATAATTACGAGTATCACATACTACATCAATACCGAAATAATCCCATTTTGCAAACGGTCCTATAGCGGGATAAGAGACAACGTCATTATCAATAGTTTCTATTGGAATGCCTTTTTCCATAGCCATGTCAAGAAGCCAATTTAGATATAAACTAGTACTTATAGTTAATCTATTAACAATGAATCCAGGACTTTCTTTTTCAATTTTTGCAATATATCTTTTACCTTTTAACGCGGGAAATTTCTTACCAATTGCAATACTAATATCAAATGTTTCTTGGGAAGTATTAGCCCCCTTAATAACTTCAATCAACCTAAGAACTACAATAGGGGTAAAAAAATGCATACCAATAACCTTATCTGCTCTTCCAGAGGCCTCTGCTATCTTTGTTATACTCATTGTTGATGTATTTGTTGCTAGAATAGCATGCTTAGGAGCGAAGTTCCCTAATTTTTTAAAAATTTCTTGTTTGAGATCCATATTTTCTGGTACAGATTCAATTACGAAATCAGCATTCTCAACAGTTTTTTCTATGTCCCTATTTAAGATGAGATTTTTCATTAGTAACTCTGGAGTAACTCCCTCATCAAGATTATCTTTTGATTTAAGTTTTTTTAAACCATTTTCAATAAAATTTTTTGCTTTATTAATTGTTTCTATCGATCTACTATATAAAAAGACCTTTTCGAAACCCGCCATAAGTGCAACCTGAGCAATTTCGCGTCCCATTGTTCCAGCACCTATAACTGCTACTTTAGTTATGTTACTTATATCAACCATCATTTTGATTCTCACTTCTGATATCAATAAATTTAATTATAACATAGATTTAAAAATTACTTCTTTAAAAATTGTGATTTTGGCTAAACAAAGAAAGTTGAGATTAAATACCATGAGAGCATCATTGTTCCTATTCCCAGAAAAATTGATATTGGCAAACCTGGTAAGATTTTGTTTCGTTTTAATCCGGATATAGTAATTCCAGTACCAATAATTGTCGCTAATGCCGTTAAAATCATCACAATTAGATTATTAGTTTGAACAAGCGCACTAGAAGTAAGCATACTATAAAAGGCTAAATCACCTATTCCAATCTCTAATTTGGAAGTATCGTATTCATATCCTCCAGTTTCAATTTTTTGTTTTAATGCTTTTTTTGATAAAACCTCTTCTTCTGCTGGTTGTGAAGCAATATCAATTAATTGCTTAATTGGGCCACGCTTATATAATACAGCAAATATATCCCAACATGAAATTCCTATTAGGATGGCCAATGTAGTCCAAAGAGGCATTAATACACCCATGGATGCCCCTATTAATAAACCAATATATACTACTATAAAATTTTTTGTTTTTATCGATTTTGAAGTAAAATATCGATATATCATAAAAATGGTTAAAACACCAGTAAAAAAAATTAATTCATAATAAAATAAATAGAATAAACGGGGAATCGTGTTAAACGCTAAATATATTATAATACGTCCAAAAAACCATGTTTGAAAAAATCCAATCAACGCAAAACTAAATCCAAAAATATACATTAGAACTCCAATTCCTTTTTTCTTTATTACAAAAATTATGATGAAAGCTGATATTCCTGCTAAAGCTGTATAAATCAAACCATTTAGGATACCACCTAATAGTCCCATCTCGCTTTCTGAAAAATATCCCCCATCGATCTGTATACCTGCCTCAATATATGTTAAATATGCTAAAATTCCCGCTATTATAACTACAATAATAATTGGAATGGGATACATTTTTCTTTTTGTTGTATAAGTTGGAAAGAAGTGGGGAATAAAATCTTTCTTAACTAATTCTTTATCTGTTTCTTCATTATCTAAAGGTTTCTCGAATTTTTCTGTTTCTAATTCTGTGTCCTCGGAGTTTTCTGAGATATCTGTCATATTTTTATAGAATAAATTATAAAAAAATAATTAGTTTTAATTTATAATATAATTAATGACTTAAATACCTATTAATAACATAATTAAACCAATTCTACCAACTTTATTCAATTAAAAAGAAATTTATTATTGAAAGAAACTTTTAATATTCTGGTAATGCCGAAACTTCAAAAATACGTTCAAAAAATTAGCAGATATAAAGAAAAACTAAAGAAATTAATTACACGAATAGGAATTTCTTACCCTGAAGAATTTGAATTAAAAGATGAAGTGTCAAAAAAGCTCTTATTACCATGTCATTTAGGAATTCTATTTTTTGGAGAATTTGATATGGCTTTATTTGAAAAAATTAAAAATCATCTAAATCACTTTTATGATTCCTTTTTCTTTGATATTAAAGATTTAGGAGGTTATGATTTTTCTATAGACCTATTCTCCAAGGGTGTGAAAAAGGAGTACAAAGAAATGAAAAAATCCTCCGATAAAATTAAAATACATCCTACAAATAAATTTTACCAAATATTAATAAACAAAAGGATCGATGAAAACCTTGGAATGATAATCGCAATTACTGATCTTCCTATATATTCTAGCAATAATGATAATATCTTATTTTTATTTGGAGAAACTCATTTAAAACATCAATGTTGTTTAATATCATCATTAAAGTTAAAAGAGCAATTCTACAATAGACCTGAAAATTATAATCTTTTTGAAGAGCGAGTTCTTAAAGAAATCGTCCATGAAATTGGTCATCTAATAATAGGTCCTGATCATTGCCTTAATAATACATGTGTTATGCGATTTTCAAAAGAAATAAAAGAAATTGATAAAAAATCATTTAATTTTTGTAATGAATGTAAAATAAAACTAACTAGTGTGAGAGAAAAATATAACTTTTAGATACAAAAAATAAAAATTAACAAGTTTAAAGTCTATCTAGATTCAGAATGAAACGATGGGTAACTTATGAACAAACTCTTTAACCAATTCTACTCGACGTTTCCTTTCTGCTCTATGATAACGTAAAGGATAAAGTTCATCCATAGTGAATTTGTATAGCTTTAACCAAGTTTTTGCTACTTTATCAATTCTATAATTTTCCGCAATTTTTTTTGCGTTCTTTCCCATTTCAATACGCAGATCATCATTTTTTAGAAGTTTTATTACATATTCATTAAATTGATCTAGATTATTTGCGAGATAACCAGTAGTCCCGTGCCTAATTACGTTAGCTATGCCACATCCATTAGCACCCACACTTGGAGTACCCTGAGCCATTGCTTCTGTTAAAACTAGGCCTTCTGCTTCAACCCAAGACCATAAGCATGTTAAATCAACAGCATTATACAATTTTAATAAATCTTCAAAAGGTACTCTTCCAGCATATGATACAAAATCATTATATTTCTTTTTTCTAATAATTCTTTCTACAGCATCAGTGGATGGGCCTGGACTACCTACTAATAATAAATGAGAATTAGGAACTTCTTTATGGATTTTCTTGAACGTTTTTATAATTCTTATAGGATGTTTTTCTGGTGAAAGTCTAGCAGCATATAAAAGTACTTTTTTATCACCTAAATTATATTTATCTCTTATGCCATTTTCTTTTAACTCTTTTAAGTAGTATTCATGAATTCCATTTGTTAAAGCGACAATCGGTTCCTTGAATCTTTGCTTTCTAAGTAGATCCTTCTTGGATTTTGTTGGGACAGAGACAAGATCGTATTTATCTAATACATGCCTTTCATATCTCCAGATCCAATCCATTTTGGACAATAATTTACCTAAAATTGGTATATATTGAGCAGTATAAAATTGCATTGGGCTATGGTGAGTTCCTATCATAGGAATTCCTAAAAACTTAGCCCAATTGATAGCCATGCTACCAAAACTGGCATGTGTATGGATATGTGCCAAGTCGAGGTAATCATGTTGACAGAAAAAGTATTTATGTATAGGAAAACTAAGAACGAAGCCAGTTTTACTACTAATTTTAGCTCCAAAGAAATTATGATAACATACACCTGGTTTTTCAGGGATGTTCTCTAGTCCAGGAGCATAGACATGAACTGTGTGTCCCGTGTATTTAGGAATAGCTTCAGCAAGATTTCTACAAGCCATTGCAACACCATTGATTTGGGGGTACATGCTCGTGAAGAATCCGATATCCAGTTTCTGTTTAGCCATTTTGAATCAAAAATAAAAGATCGAAGTTTTTAGATGAATAATTTAGAGTAAAAAATATGTTTTTTATAAATTAATTTAATTAAAAACATGTTTATATATAAAAATATATGATTTATTAAAAAAAATTCGATTTTTTAATAAGGAGAATAAACAATAAAGTTAAGATTATTAATGTTAAGCTAGATAATGTCTAATCTCATGAATTGAAACATAAGATTAATATGGTAATCTTAATAGAAAGTATTTTTTCTCATATATTTCTTAACATTGTATGAATTTTTCAAACTTATAAATTGAATAAAAATTAAACTAAAACTATTATTTAATACCTTTATGGAGCGGTATCAATGAACTTTCGATCCTTCACTTCACTTTTTTTTAATTCTTCTAATATATTGATTTAATAATATGCAAGTCTCTTAGTAATATTTTTATTATAATTTTCAGTTAAAATATTTATCAGCATTTAATTTTTACTAAATTTAGGAAGGGAATTTCCATTTAAAATATCTTCATCTATTTTCCTAATTGAAGATTAAAATAATAAGATTTTTTTGTTTTATTAAATGAATCAAAATTATGGACTCGAAAGAAGAAAAAACAATTATTGAAGAAATCTTGAAACAAAGAAGATTGTCTTATTCTATAGAGATATTAGATGTCCAAGGAGATAAATACACTATACGTAATAATTTCGGTTCTACAATCGTATATGTGAAGAAAGGAGATAATTTTTTATTAGAAGAATAATTTTGCGTGTAAACATTAATCTACAAATTATTTCTTAAAAATTACTTACCTTTCAAGGTGTTTTATTTTTTAATTAATAAAGAAAAATCTTATATTATTTTTTAGATAAGAATTTAAGATAAAAATTTTATAAATTAATTAACAAAGATAATTAAATTTCATAATTAATAAGCTGATTAAAAATTCGCCGAAGAAGGAAAGGGTCAGATAATACAGATAGTAAATTCATTGAAAAATTTCGGGCAGTCTTAAATGATCATACCTCACTTTCGATCTATAATAAAAAGAAAAGATCGTTCTGTATTATTCGAAAAGATTTAGCAAAATCGTATGAGATCGAGGTTGATGCATCGGAAGCTCCAGTGTTAAATAAAATGCTTAATGATCCAGAACCATATGAAAGTTCAATGGCGGATTTGAAAATTTTGGAGGAAGAGATATTTCCAATAAATAACGCTTTTCAGATAGTTTTTGGTACTGATAAAGAACTTAAACTAAATTCTATTAAACTAGCTATAGGGAGTAATTACAATGATTATGTTACAATTGGAGAAAATGATTTGAATAAATTTGATGTTAAACCAACGCTTAGCGGATTAATGGATTTTATCAAGGATAACAAGGAAAGCATTTTAGGATTTTTAGATTGTGAATATATTAGTGAGGAGGGTAATGTTATATATCTAAATTGCGGGAAGAAGAACCTATCAGAAAATATTTATTCAATAAAGGTACTCATCCTTGCGTCTATGCAACAAAGAGGATTTTTTCTTCAACAAGAACATAAGTATTATGGTCTTCAGCTTTATATAATTATAGAATCGAGAAATCCCAACGATGACTTATTATTTAAGTTATTAAAGGAACTAAATATTGATTGGGAATTAATATTTTTTAGAAGAAAACTTGCTATTCATGATTGGACAGAAATTGAATGCGAAAAAAACTCTGAGAATCTTAAAAGTTATCTGCGTGCTAAATTTGAGACTTTAAATTATTTTGATGTAAATAATATAATACGGTTAATAGTTAAGAATCAATTGCCTTTTAAAGTGGCTCAAAAAATGGCTTCTTTATTATATAAAATGAAAAATGAGCGAACAATTCGATTTCAAGATAAAAAATTTCAAGAAAGTCCATATCAAGAAGATCAAATTCAACAAGACGAGTATTCTATTACTCTTAAAAAAGCTGAAGTTGCTGCTGCTGCCATACTCGCTTGTGCATACTTGGGAATCCAGAAAAAGATAAAATTTGACCGAGATATTTCTAGCGATGAGATTCTTAAGTATGAAGAAGAATTAACAAATATATAATTTCTGATTTTTATTTTATGTTGTTAAAAAAAAAATCGTGAGAATTAAAATTACAATAAAATTGTTATGTTTTATTATATCAATCCATAAGATTGCTTTAGTAATTCATGATTTACACTTCCAACAGTCTTACTGTTTCCAGTTTTAATATTTGTAACAGTGTATATTGCTGGAGCGAATAATCCAGGATCAATATCATAAAAATTATAACTTGCAGCTTTAAATGTTTCGAGAAAAGTTTTTCCATAACTAGGAGATGTACTGGCAGGTGCTTTTTTAAGAAGGTCAAATATTACCTCTTCTTTATCCTTTTCTACATTAATAGTATAATAGGTTAGACCAGCAGCACTTATAGAATCGTTAGTACGCCCCATTGCACCAAGATCATCTTCAGCAATAGGGGCTATCGTAGTAGTTCCAAAACCATCACTTATTACCTCCATTGGAAATTTTATTTCATGTAATTTATGTATTCCAGTTTCTACAATTCTAGAAGCTACTTGAATGGAACCTGTCAAACATGCAGTTGGGGCGCATATGGCATAAGTATTATTAGTATCAACACCACATTTTTTGGCCACAATTTCCATAACTTCTTCATTTGGTAGTTTTGGAGTTTCAAAAACAATAACGGCACAATTTGAAGCATCAGTATAATCTAATTCTTCAAATATTTTTTCTACTTTACTCTTAGCACGAGCGGGTCCTGATCCTAAAGATTGGAAAATAATTTTTTTTTTCAACTGGCCGTCTTCTTCTACCTCCTTTTTCAATTTGACACTCCAACCCGCCAATTGAGAAGCCAAGCATGAAATAATTGGTTCGGAAGTGTAGACATTAACACTCGGTAAATAATGCCCATCCAAATTATAAGAAGAGAGATCTACAGTCCCTAATCCGCCCATACAGATCTCTCCGACTAATTTACCTCCGATCCAAGTTGCTCTTGACATATCAAGGATGGTAGAACCATTATCTAATTTAGATATCTCAGCTTTATAGAGCTCTTTATTCTGGATGATTTTTTCGATGATCTGTTTAGCAAGGTCATTTATTTTTACATGATGCACTTATTTTCACCTTATTAAATTTACTTTTTTTAATTGAGTATTTATTATTATTTTGATAATTTAATATAATATAATATTGATTTTTGCATTTATGATTATCTACTTCTATGAAAGATGAATAATTCGAAAGAAAAATTAGATAAATTGAATAATGCTATAAAAATCGTTAAGAATAAATTTCTTAATCACATAAAAGAAAAAGATTCATCTATTCATATCTATACTCATTTAGATGCTGATGGATTAAGTTCGGGTGCAATTCTAGGTAAAGCATTATTTCGTGAAAATATACCTTTTCAAATTACTGTTTTAAGGCAATTAGAGAAGGAAGAAATCACAAAAATCTCTGAAAATACACAAGGATTTAATAATTTTTTAATATTTACGGATTTTGGGAGTGGTCAGTTCTTAGAACTCCAAAAAGAATTTATAATAAAGAAAAAATTTAATTCATTTATTATATTAGATCATCACCTTCCTCAGAATGTATCTGCTAAGACAGATATTGATCTTATCAAGGATATCTATAATAATACATTCCAATGGCAAATTAACCCATATTTCTTTGGAATTAATGGAAGTTTAGAGATATCTGGAGCAGGATTAAGTTATTATTTTGCTAAATGTTTAAATGGAAAAAATACTGATTTGTCACCGATTGCAATTATAGGGGCAATAGGCGATATTCAAAATCAAGGACCAAATAAATCGTTTTCTGGTATAAATACTTTTATTTTAAAAGATGCAAAAGATGCAGGACTTATAGAAATTATAAGCGATTTAAACTTTTCCTCAATAAAACCATTAAATGAAGCAATTGCCTATTCTAAAGAAATAAACCTCCCGGGATTAACTAGTGATGCAAATAGATCTCTAATATTTTTACAAACTTTAGGAATTCTAATGGAAAATTCAAAAGGAAATATAAGAACTCTAAATGATCTCAACCAAAATGAAAAGCAAAAGATTTCTTCAGCAATTATTGAATATGCTTCATTAAAACTTGATATTGAACCGAATAAAATTATAGAGAAACTAATTATAAATAGGTATTTATTAAAAAATGAAGTAATTGGCTCAGAATTACATGACGCAGCAGATTTTTCGAATTTATTAAATGCGTGCGGTCGAACAAATAGTGCTTCATTAGGAATTGCTATTGCAATGGGTGATAGAAAAATCGCTTATCAGAAATCTCAAGAGGTAGTAATAAATTATAAGAAGTTATTAATGAAGAGTCTTACTTGGATACATGATAATCATAAAATCCAACAAAAGGAATATATTCAATTTTTTTTTGGAGAAGAAGTTATTCCAGAAAATATTGTAGGAACTATTGCTTCAATGCTAATTTTTCAAAATCTTGAAGGTGTAGATAAGTCCAAACCTATATTTGGTTTAGCAAAAAGAGAAGATGAGAATGTTTATAAAGTTTCAGGAAGAGCACATAAAAAAATTGTGAATAAAGGTGTAAACCTTTCTCAAGCAATTAGAGATGCATGTGAACTATCAAGTTTAGATGTATTGGGGGGAGGGCATCCTCCAGCAGCAGGGACTAAAATTCCAGTAGATAAGATAGAAGTTTTTTTAGAATATTGCAATACAGTAATTCAAAAGCAGTTGCAAGGAACATAAATTTTAAAGAGAAATTTCAAATTATCTATATTTTGTAAACCTCTCCAATTTCAGGGGCAACTGAACTGTGACCCTTTTTCACTAGCTCACTTGCTAAAGTTGTAGTTGATTTACTATCTCCATGAATGCAAAATACATCATTATTAGATTTATTTTGGAATTCTAAACTTTCAATATAATCATATAGATGTAGACTATCAGCATGACTGGAAAAATCGAAATAATCATAATCACATTTAGCTTCAATTTGAAAATTTTGAAAAATATTTTTTTTCTTTCGTGATTCTTTAAATTCAAAAACTCCATTGTCTAATAATCCTCTACCAGGGCTTCCTTCCACTTGGTATCCTACTAAATAAATGGCAGATACTGGATCGGTTAATATAGTTTCTATATAATCTATTGCTGCGCCTCCTTTAAGCATACCAGAAGGTGAAATTATAACACCATTTGATTTTTTCACATGTATTCTATCTTTTTTCTTAGATATGAATTGGGTTTTTTTTAATACCTTCCTAAAAGCCTTTATATCTCTAATAAACTCGGGATATTCTAAATAAATAGTAGAGATTTTTCTAGCTAACCCATCTATATAAATTTTACCAGAATAATTATATTTTTCCAAGATCAATAATGCCTCTTGTGAACGGGCAACACCAAAAGCAGGGATCAAAACTTTTCCACCATTTTCAGTAACCTCAGTAACCCTTTCCATAAATTTTTCCTCAAGTATTTTTCTAGGGGGATGCTCCCTCAGAGCATATGTTGATTCAATGATTAACGCATCTAATTGAGGTACATCAATATAATTGGCAGGATTAATTAAATTAGTCTTTTGTGTATTGATATCTCCAGAATAAAATATACGCTTATTATCGACTTCAATTAAAATTGAAACACTTCCAGGTATATGCCCAGCATCAATAAAAGTTATGAAAAAATTATCATCTATCCTTTGACGATTTCCATTCTTAAGAAAATAAGCATTGCGCCTTAGAAAGTCTAATTCTCTGTAACCAAATGGATAATTATAATTTGAAATTTTTATCATATCTTTTATTAAGACTTCAGTAATAACTAGTGAAACAGAATTAGTAAAGAATGGAACTCGATATGTTTTATATAAAAAAGGTAAAGCTCCTGAATGGTCAATATGGCTGTGGGTCAAGGCAATTGCCTTCAAATTTTGAAAATCAGTTTCAAATGGCAATCTATCTCCATTATTAAATCCAATTCCATAATCCAAAATGCATTTCGCTCCACTTTTGGACTCTATAAGAATACCTGAGCGTCCGATTTCTCTACAACTTCCTAAAAAAGTAATCTTTACCATATTTTAAAAAAAAATAAATTTACTAAGAATATTAAAAAACTTATTATTCTAAAAAAACCATCAAAAAATATCAACTTTTTTAAAATTCAAAAATAACATGTTAAAATTTTGAATACTCTTTTTGAATACTTTAAATTAATTTTTTTTAAAAAAAATAAAAAAAAATTACTGAGAAAGGAAAAAGTTATTTATTTTTTTTATAGCATTAGTTAATAGGGTAATAACGTTGTTAACATTTTTTCCAAAGATTTCTAATATCTCATCCCAAGTAACGGGCACTTCATCAGCTTTCCAGCAATCGTAATCTGTAGACATAGCAACAGCAGCGTAAGGAATACCAGCTTCATTTGCCAAAATTGTCTCAGGAGCGATGCTCATATTTATCACATCAGCACCCCATATTCGAAACATTTCTGATTCAGCTCTTGTTGAAAATCTTGGACCTTCAATAGTAATTACTGTTCCTTTTTCATGAAATTTAAGATTAAGTTCCTTTGCAGTCTCAATAAGGATATTTCTTAACTCTTCTGAATAAGGATATGGCATCGCAGTGTGTTTGGCATCTCCAGGTGGAAATTTATCAAAAAAAGTTATTTTCCTAAGTCTAGTAAAGTCAATAAATTGGTCAAGAATGATTAAATCACCTCTACCAATTCTTTCTCTCAAGCTTCCGCAAGCAGTTGTAGCTAAAATATGAGTGCAGCCTTGATCTTTTAGCGCTTGTATGTTAGCCCTATAATTTACGTGTGTTGGAGGGATAGTATGTTCTTTTCCATGTCTTGCTATGAGAATCACATCAACATCATGAATTTTTCCTTCTTTTAAAGGAGAAGTGGGTTTTCCATATGGAGTATCAACTTCTATATCTTTAGCATCCTTTAAAATGTCCGGATTATCTAATCCCGAACCTCCAATTATTCCAATTTTAACCATAATATTAACCATTTAGAGTTTGAATTATATTATTTATAATATTTAAAATAGCTCAAATTTTATTTTATTTTATTTTAATAATAATAAAAACAATATGAATTGATTATGAAATATAAAGAAAGTGGTATTAAAATAGGAATTATTGGTGGTACTGGCTCTGATATAGCTCTTGAAAATATAAAAGATATAAAAGTATATACGCCTTACGGGAGTACTTCAGCAGCAATAACTATTGGCGACTTTAAGGGGAAAAGAGTAGTTTATCTTCCTAGACATGGTATTGGTCATACAATCCCCCCCCATAAGCTAAATTTTAGAGCAAATATTTGGGCAATAAAAGAATTAGGTGTAAAATACATTATCTCTACATCTGCGGTAGGGTCTCTAAAATTAGATCATGATAAAGGAAAATTTATATTAATAGACCAATATGTTGATCGAACAAAAAAACGTTTAGATACCTTTTATGAAGGAGGACAAGTTTGTCACATTGGACAAGCAGATCCATATTGCGAATATTTAAATGATTTAATTTTTAATAATGGAAAAGAACTCGCACTAAATATTCAAAATGGAGGGAATTATATCTGCATCGAAGGACCTAGATTTTCAACAAGAGCCGAGTCAAAGATGTTTAGACAATGGGAAGGGGATGTAGTGGGGATGACAACTTACCCCGAAGTTGTTTTAGCTGCAGAGAAGGAAATGTGTTATTGTTGTATAGCAATGGTTACAGATTTAGACGTATGGGCGGGAGAGTGCCCTAATTGTGGGGTCGTTGAATATGGAAATAAATGTGAGAAATGTGGAGGCCCTGTAAACAAATTAGCTGTCAATGTGCCTGAAGTTTTAGAAACCCTATCCAAAAACGTTGAAAATCTTAAAAAATTATTGAAAGTGGTTATTCCTAAAATTAATACTGAAAGAGATTGTAGATGTCTCCACACTTTAGCAGGGGCGGTAATTTAAAGATTCATTAAAAAAAAGAATTTATTTATCTTTTCTTTGATTTTTTACTAAAATCATTTATATTTTGAATGAAAAGAGAGAATTTATCAATTTTTAATTTTAAATAAAGATTAAAATAATTCAAAAAATTCAATTAAATGAAAATGAATAAAAGGAAAGTTTTAATTCTTGGCTCTTTAGCTTTTGACTATATTATGGGATTTAAAGAAAATTTTGTTAACGCTGTTTCTATTAATCATGAAAAAGAGGAATATCAAAGTACTATTACGGCAGATAGTCGGCAGCTATATTTTGGTGGTACTGCTGGTAATATTGCTTATAATTTAGGTTTATTAAATGTAGCACGTGTTTCTTTATTAGGATCAGTTGGAAAGGATTTTGAGAGTTTAGGGTATAAAGAACATATAAGACAATTTGAAAATATTGAGCTTGGAGTTGATATACATAATGATCTGTTCACTGCTGCATGCTATATAGTTAATGACAAAAAATCTAATCAGATGATTATTTTTCATGGGGGTGCTTTAGATAGATCTAAGGATATTAATTTAAGAGAAAAAATTAAAACGCCTGAAGAATTCGTATTCGCAATTAATTCTACTCAAAGTGTTAAGACCATGATAAATTTTTCCGAACAATTATTTGAATTAAATATACCAACTATCTTCGATCCAGGTCAAGTTACACCGCTATTTCCAAAAGAACTCTTAATAAATATAGTAAAAAGATCAAGAATCTTAATTGGTAATACACATGAAGTGAGTCAAATAAAGAAGAAATCAGGATTAAATGAAGAAGATTTAATCAAATACGTAAAAGCGATTATTATTACTAAAGGCTCAGAAGGTTCAGAATTAATTTATAAGGATGAAAGAAACAAAATCTTTAAAATTAATATTCCTATTGCTACACCAAAAAAGATAACTGATACTACTGGAGCAGGGGATGGCTATCGAGCAGGGATATTATCTGGTTTAATTTTAGATATGACCCTATTGGATTCATGTCGATTAGGATCTATTATAGGCTCATTTGTTGTTGAAACGAGTGGAGCCCAAACGCAAAAATTTGATATTAACAAAGTAAGGAAAAGATTTTTCAATACTTTTGGATATATCCCTCCAGAATTAGAAAGAATATAAAAAAATAATGTTTATTAAAAACTATATTCAGGAATTATTTAGTTTGGGATTTTTTTATTCTTCTACTGGTATTTCGACAAGTGAGAGAATATCATACCCTATTAATTTATCCCTACCATGTAAACTTCCTGTTAATTCAATAACAAAAGCTATTCCTACTACTTCGCCGCCAGCTTTTTCTACTAAGTTACATGCTGCTTTAGCAGTCCCTCCAGTTGCCAATAAATCATCAAAAACTAAAACCTTATCTCCTTCTTCAATAGCATCAATATGCATTTCAATACTATCTGTTCCATATTCAAGTTCATAAGTTTCACTCATAGTCTTGTATGGTAATTTCCCTGGTTTTCTTATTAAGACAAACCCAGCACCTAATTGATAAGCTAAAACTCCACCCCATACGTATCCTCGTGCTTCAATAGCAACTATTTTATTAATTCCTTTATTTCTATAGCGGTTAATAATCCTATCACATGATTCTTTGAATGGTGCGTGAACTTTACATAAAGTAGTAACATCCTTAAATTGAATACCAGGTTTTGGCCAATCTGGAACATTTCTAATATGTTTCAAAAGTGGTTCTTCCATTTTTTGATCATTCCATCTACTTATTTCATAATTTAATTTTTTTAATTTAAGTTAATTAAAAATTATATTTAATTGAATTCAAAATCTAGTAAAACTAAATTTTCTTTTAACAATTAGAAAAAATTAAATAAAAATTAAAGTATAAAAAATATATTGAAGATAAAGAAAAAATAAAATCAAATTCGGGTTGCATTTAATGAAAATTCTCTTATTTGGGCCTGCAGGAGCGGGTAAGACATCGCTTATGCGAACGACTTGTTTAGGATATAATTTCATGAAAGTTTTAAATTTAAAACCAACTAAAGGTGTTTCAAGAGAAAATTTTATCTTTCGTGGTATTATGGAGCTCAATGTGTGGGATCTTGGTGGACAAGAGAGGTATCTCGAGCGCTACTTCTCTGAATCCCATCGTGAACTTATTTTTTCAGAAGCTACCACAGCTGTTTTTATGGTTGATTCTGCTGCAGTCGATCCTGAAGTACGAGAAATATTTGATAAATTTTTGAGGTTTTTATTAGAATTTTCTCCTAAAATTGATATGATCTACGTTTTATTAAATAAGATTGATTTACAAGAATCTAAGGAAGACAAATATTATGAAATATTAACAAAAGATTTAAACAGCGGCTTAATGGCAAAACTTTCATTCACTCCTGTATCTGTTAAAGAAGGTAGCGCTCAACATAGGTTAATTGAAATTTTAGATTATGAGATTCAAAAGAATACTTTATCAATGCAACGTTTAGGAAAAATTCGACATTTATTAGATGAGTTAAAAATTAATACTTTGTCGGAATACCTTTTATTTAATCAACCCGATGGATTATTAATTTCCTCCACATTTGGCAAATTTGAATTAAAGCCATTGCAATTTATGAAATTTGAAATTGGCATTTTAGATTCTAATATTTACAGCATTTATCAACAGATTATGGAACTTCAAAATGTATCTAACCTATCTCCTTTATCTTTGTCAACTATTGTTTATGAATCGGAGAACTGTTGGATTTTAGTAAAAGAAGTAAGTAATGGAGCAGTTCTGATGGCAGTAACAAGAAACAAACAACCTGAAGTTTTTTCTGGTGTTATGAATGCACTAACTGGCGATATATTCAAAAATTTGAAACTATATTTAAAATCTTCTGAATTTTAATCTTAAGTTATTCTATTAAAAAAATTGAAAATAAAAAATTAAATATTAATAAATTTTAATTTATTTTTGTTGTTTTATTGTTCTTTATCATGTAACCCAATCTTAGTTAAGAAATGTTGTTTTGCATGATGTGGTCTCCTGATAACCGTATCATTAGATTTTTCAATTTCTCTTGCTTCATCACACATTAGAGCTGCAGTTCTCATCATTTCATGAGCTGCGGCTAATAATGGCATATATTCAGATCTTTCTTTTAATTGGAAACATGCCTTTCCAGTAACTTTTGATACAGAAGCTGCTAGTTCAAAAGCTGCGATTGCTTTAGCTCTTGCGTAAGGATTAGAGAATTTAGCAGCTTCGGTTGCGATATTTGCATCGATAATAATTTGAGGTAAAGTGTGTGATCTGCCTTCAAGCATATCCATAATGACTTTATTTAATTCCTCAGAGATTACTTGGAGTGCACCGGTGATTGCAAGAACCTTTAGCAAATCTGAGTTAAATATACTCATTTCAATCGGATCAAGAAAAGGTCTACGTGCTCCAATCATACTGTCGCAATTGACTAATATATAACCCATGTTCTTTTCTTTCATTTCATCAATAGCTTTTTTTGCTGGAGCATCAGAAATTACTATAGTAGGGACACCTCCAGCCATTTCTCTAACCGCTTTAGGGCCTGGTAAAGCAGCATTTGGACTAGACATAATTATCAATTCTGGTTCAAATTCAAGTAATTTTTTCATTGTATCTACACAATGGTCTGCAGGATGCATTTTAGCACCAGAAGTCACTTCTCTTACATTGATTCTAGTAGCTTCTGCTCGTTCATCTATTAAAAAAGCAAGTAACAAAGATGAACCAATGGTTCCATTTTTAAGGATACCAATTTTAAGTACTTTCCCTTCTTCACTCATTTATAACAACTTTAATTTGCATATTCAAATTTTTAAATTAGAATTATATAAACTTACAATTTTTCAATGTTTTTATTTTTTTTTTAAAATTTTATATAAAATAGAACGCTATTAGTTAATACGAATAAAAAAAAATTTCATATTTAAAAACGATTAGAAGGTGTAATAATTAAAATGGAGATAAATGGTGTAGAGATTGAAGATACCTTCTGTGAAGCTTTTGGAGCATGGTTCACAAGAATTTTAGTTACAGCAAAAAATGAGAAATGGGCTAAAATCGCTGCTCAAATGACTACTGGATATGGAACATCAACAATTCATTGTGATGCCGAGGCGGGAATAGATATATTTGTTCCACCAGATAAAACCCCAAATAACCGCCCTGGAGTAAATTTAATGTTTTTTAAAAATAAAAAAGATGAAATGAGTAAGGTAATAACGAATAGAATAGGACAATGTGTTTTTACTTGCCCCACAACAGCATGTTTTGATGCATTAAATATGTCTTTAGATCCCGAAAAAGAATTTGAAATAAACTTAGGAGAAAATCTTAAATTTTTTGGTGATGGATTCCAAGAAAAAATTGAGGGAAAATATCCTTTTGAGGAGTGGAAAATTCCAGTAATGGAAGGCGAATTTTTCGTTCAAAGTAAGGCGAAAGTTGGGAAAGGAATTGCTGGAGGTAATTTCTTAATAATTGGAAAGGATCAAGATTCTGCTCTAGAAGCAGCTGAAAAATCAATAGAAGCAGTTAAGGATGTTCCTAACGTAATAACTCCATTTCCAGGAGGTTTTACGCGTTCTGGATCAAAAGTAGGGTCAAAATATAGCTTTATGCGTGCTTCAACTAATGAACTTTTATGCCCTACGTTAAGAGAAAAAATTGATAATTCTCAATTGAAAGAAGGAGATAACTGTGTTTATGAAATCATTTTTGATGGTGCTACTGAAGAGGCTATTAAGACAGCAATGAAATTTGGAATTGAAGCAGCAGTAAAAGTTCCCGGGATAAACCGTATATCCGCTGGTAATTTTGGAGGAAAACTCGGAAAATTTCAATATAACCTTTATGATATATTAAGTTAAACAGTAAATAACAAGTTTTAATAAAAGAAGAAGTAGAAAACAATAAATAATTTTTTATAATTTTCTTTTTATTTTTCGCTTAGGAACTCCCTCTTTTTCCTCTTCTTTCTCAGGTTTCAATTCTTCAATTTCTTTTTCTTCGATTTCCTTTTTAATTTGTTTAGGCTTTACTTTTTTCTTGGCGATTGGTTTTTTAGAAGGGATTTCTTTCTTTTTAGGGGGGACAACTTGAGATTCAACAAATTTTGACTTGAAGTATTTATATATACTTATTACTCCTGCAAGTATCCCAATACCTAATCCAAGAAAAAACACAATCCATGGTAAGTAAATACTTAAAACATCTGGAATAATTCTTATTCCCTGAGGTGCCATATTATAGTCATCAATAAGACTTGTAACTGTACCATCCGAATCTATAACATAAATATATACAAACCAAGTCCCAGTTATTAGCTCGATAGTCCTGATACTAATTTCAGTGTCTTCTCCTTTATAAGCTCGTGTAATATTATACCATTCATTATTTTCGTCTAGAAGGGCTACTTTAACATATGCAACTCCCTCAACATCTGATACATTAAAGGAAAATATCAGATTTCTGCCATATGGTATAGAAATACTTTGATTCATCGATTTTCCATTAATTGTATAACTATGAATTTCAGGCGCATTATTTTTTACAACCAGAAAAGTTACTTTTGAAGACAACCCCCCATCCTCGTCTCTCACAGTAACATTAACTCTATATTTACCAATAGGGCTATTCCATTGAATAGTAAATCTATCTGAAAAAGAATTACCACTATCATACTCTATTACTTCTTCAAGCACATCTTCGCCTTCAGAATCTTGAACATACATAGTAACAGTAAGGTTCTCTAGTGCTGTTTCAATATCTGTGGCATTTAATGAGATTATACTTTCATCTGTTCTAAATACTTCAGCAGGAGAAAGATCGATATCAGAAGTAATTATTGGATTAGAATTTCTTATGGTGATGGGAAAATAAGCAGCTGCCTTTTTTGTAATACTTATCTCTGACATATTTACCTTTAGATAGTATACTTTATTTACCTGGCTGAATGTCTCATTATCTATTGGAAGGATAAATTGACTAATATTGCTTTCAAGATTTAATAAATTATTTTGTGTTAACTCATTCATACTATCGACAACAGTAATGTCCCATTGAAATTCATAAGTACTATAATTAATTACCATCAATTCTGCATATAAGGTATCCCCAATGGAATATTCAGAACTATTAAAACTTGCTATGCAGTTTGTATAAATTGTGAAATTGGTATATCTAGTATGATCGTTTAATAGTTGCCCAATTTCATTGTAAATTAGAAAGCTGACATTGTGAACTCCTAGCGGGGCATTGTATCTTGGTTTATATTCATAGAAAGATTCATTATTACCAACTGAAACCATATCATAATTTTTAACAGATCCATTAGTAAATGATATTTGCATTATTGTATAGTTTGCATCTAGAAATTTAGTTGTATCGACAGTAAAATTAATAGAGTCAAACCATCGATATACATCTGTAGCATTCTGATCAATGTCAGAATATGCTAAAGCATCAGCAATTTCTGGGAGATATTCCTCATTATCATATTTATTATATTTTTGATAGGGAACTTGCGTATTATTTAATGATATTAGTAATATGTTAAAGAATAAACCAAATAGAATGAAAAAGACTAAGATTTTAAAATTATGTCGATTCTTTATCAAGTTTTACTCATCTTCTTAATTTCTTATGTTTTATATCTTTATTTTTGAAAAATAGTATAATACCAATAGGTACTATAATAGGCAACATATAAAAAATGACTAAATTAAGAGTTGATAACTCTATAGCGACTTCAAAATAAAATCTTTCAATTTCTTCATCTGTGCTATCTTTTAATACAACTCTATATTTCTTTACACCAAATTCATAAGGGTTAATTGTAGGCATAACTTGTGCTACAATTCTGTTTTCTCCAGTAATCAACTCAGCTATATTAGTGCCTACCCTTTTTCCATTTATATATAGCGAAAAAGCTTCTGTATTTTCCTGATTATTTTGAATTATAATTATTAAATAAGCATGAGTACCCTGAGGTACAGATTCTGGAAAGGAAACACTTATTAACTCAAATCTAGGGGTTATTTCTATTGTAAATGTTTCAGAATAGTATTCTGTTATGTTTATTAGTACACGCATCTTAATCATTATTGTATCATTTATAATGGAATCTGAGGATTTTAAATTATATGATACTGTTTTTATTTCATTTTCACTTAGCATCTCCTCTTGTATAAAATCTTCAATACAATTTTGTGTGATCCCTATAAAACTTATATTTAAAGTTTGGGTTTCATTAGGGAGAAAATTTTTCAAGTTCATTGATACAAATATATTATCTCCAGGAACCACTTTACTTTGATATATCAGGTTACTGTAGTCAAATGAATATCCAATTTCTATTACCTTTTTGATTTCTAAATAAAATAGATTACCCTGTTTAACTTTGAAAGAAATTTCACTAGTTCCAGGTAAAGCGCCAAATTTAGCTGTAAGGTTAAAAGATATTCGAATTTCTTGAAAGGCTGTAAAATTAATTTCTTGAGAAGGGTAATTTTTTATATCCTCTCCTTCTAAAGATGCAGTTAGCGTTAAATTATCACTACGTGTGTAGTTAATAACAAGAGATACATTTATAATTGGTCCTTGATATAGAGTGCTTACTAATCCCTCAATTGTCTTAATAATTAATCCAGAGGTTACATTGAAACGCTTTAAAGTATCTGCCATTTTAAAATAGGATGTGTTAGCCCACACATAAATAAAATATCCCTCACCTATCGGTAAAGTATCTTCAATAGGATATTCAAGAGTATGATTGGTTAAAGGATCAACAATTTGATACTCAAATTGAGTTATATAAGTCCCATTAGGATACTTAAAAAGATAATTTATACTAGCATTTGTTATATCACATTCTACGGTAAAGGACTCATATGAATCGTTTGATGAATTATAATACTGATTTAATTTAATATATGAATAAGTTGACGTTAAATTCATGAAATCATGATTAAAAATAAAATCAGGAAAATCTTCAGTTAAATTATAAACTGCTGTTAAAACTGTGCTATTGAAAATTTCATAGGCACTTAAATAAGCTTCACTTAGCTTGAGATTAGCATGAAAATTTTTTCCATCATCAGGCAGAGTACCCCCGACAGAAGTCTTATATGCTTTATAAGTTTTATCATAGAAATTTTTTTCAAATGACTCGTATATTTTTA
>CAZBNW010000007.1:23702-47962 GCA_964493385.1 uncultured archaeon
TATGCTTTATAAGTTTTATCATAGAAATTTTTTTCAAATGACTCGTATATTTTTATTGCGCGTTTATAATATGTGATATTCCCTGTTAATTCGAACAATTTTAAACACGCACTCATCATTATTGCATTTGCTTCAAGATCAATTCTTCCTTCTTCTGCTGGGACCGAACTACCCCAATCTATTTCTCTTTTATATTCATATAACTCGCCATTCCATAGTTTCTCATTTAATTTGTTATAAAGTGCTTTAGCCATTGATAAATAGGTAGAATTACTCATTCCTGTTTCAATCCAGAATTCCAGTAATGTTATTATGCCTAAAGCATTTACATCTAAGTATTTATCTGTTCGATCAGCACCCGCGAGACTCCAAGTATCAGAAGCGTTATGATAAAATCCTAAGTAATTAGTATCCCACATTTTGTTTATAAGTTTTAGCATTGTTTGGTTTGCTAATAGATATGCTCGTTGTTCTATATTTTCGTCTAGACCAAGCTCCCAATAAATCCGATGAACTTGCATATTTGCTAAAATCGCATATAAATTACTTCTTGTATATTTGCTATAAGATAAATTATAATGATAAAATCCACCATTAGACTCATCCCAGAATTCTGTCGAATTAATAAGTTCAAACATTTCTTCAATTGAATCCGTTGGTAATTTTCCATTTATTGAAATTTCACCGATTTTATCATCTATATTTTCAATTAATAGAAAAATAGGGAGCAAGTTGTCGACTAAATATCTATTATCATTCTTCACTTGGCTTGTAGAATTATCAATAGATTTTACAAATCCATATTTAAATTGACCATTATTACTTTTATACCACAGGGGAGTTGATTTTAAATTCAAATAAGTTTCAAATGTCTCAGTATCTGTGATCTCTGGTTTTTTTAATGATTTATAATAAAGTAGATTATCTTCAGAAAATATTGTATCATCAATAATGGCTCCACTACTATCTCCATATCTAAAATACGTAGATATATTTAGATCTAAACCTGATTGATATTTATTTTCAAAAAATTCTCGTATAAGGCTAAAATTTTTAGTATAAGGATTTTGAAGCATTGCAATATCTGCTGCTGTTTTTGGTGTTTCCGGATTAAATTCAAAAACATTTTCACTTTGTGTTAGAATTATCTCATTAGATTTATCTATTTCATTTATCTTATCATTAATATATAAAAAATTTAATAAGATTATCATTGTCAAGAAAAGACATATTAATATTTTTTGAAATTGGTTTTTCTGCCTTCTTTTCTTTCCAATATCAAAAAAATTCAAAAATCTCATTTCAACTTAAATAAAACAATTAAAGTTATTTTTACAAAAGTTTACTTTTTAAATTATATTTTTAAAAAATCCTTCTCTTTAAAATTTTTTCTGAAGGTATCAAAAAGATCGAAATATTTAGCAAAAATGTAAGAATTTAATTTCCTTGCTTCTTTTTTATAATTTCAGAAAGATCTAAGATATTTACTCTTATTTGTTCCATTGAATCACGTTCTCTAATGGTTACTGTATTATCATCCAATGATTCATAATCTATAGTTATACACCATTTTGTTCCTAACTCGTCTTGTCTTCGATATCGTTTTCCAATAGAGCCAGCAACATCAAAAAATGATCTAATCCGATTTTCTAATAAATCTCTGTGAACTTTTAATGCTAAATTTCGAATATTTTCTTTATTTCTGACGAGTGGAAAAACAGCTACGGTGTTAGGTGCTAAACTTGGATTAAGTTTCAAATTTATTCTTCCCTCCTCTACATTAAAAGTAGTCTCAAGAAGAGTGTAGATAATTCTATCAATTCCAAATGCTATTTCAAGAACTTGAGGAATTTCTTTAAGATTTGGATCAGATCCCATGCTTACTTCAAAATTTTGTTTTGAAAATTCAGCATGCCTTTTTAAATCATAATCAGTACGATCATGTACCCCACAAATCTCAACCCATCCAAATTGCTTAGTTTTTATTTCTAAATCCCATGCATCATCAGCATAGTGAGCACGCTCATTTATTGAATGTTGCCTAAATCGAATTACTTCTTCTGGAAACCCCAAAATTTTGGTTAAATAGTATGCGATATAAAGACAATAAGCATACGCTGGTTTTTTGAGACGTTTGCTTTTAATTGCTTTCTCAAGAGATATCATATCTGGTTTATCTGTCTTCTTTTCTTGGAGTTTCCAATCTAATAGTGGCAATGTAGCTTTTTTGATTTCCTCATAATCTTCAAATGCCATCTCTTGTTGTTTACCAATAAACAATTGTATTTCAAATTGATCAAATGCTCTCATCCGAAGAACTCCTTGTCGTGGGGAGATTTCATTTCGATAAGCTTTACCAAATTGATAAACTTTGATAGGGTATTGTCTTCTTGCGTCTTGATCCAACCGATTAAATAATAGATATGTTGTAGTGGCTGTTTCTGGTCGTAGATATGCGATAGCATTATTACCTACTTGAGTTTTTAACATTAAATTGTATTCTTCTATTTTATCAAAAGCAGTTTCACATTTTGGGCAAGAAAAATCGTTCTTTTTAATCAAATTTTCCATCTCTTGAAAAGATATACCATCTATCATAAGATCTGGAAGCTTTTCTTGTAGGAATTTATCGGCTCTATATAATGTGCTACACTTCTTACACTTAATAACAGGATCTATAAAGCGTTCCAAATGTCCGGAAGCACTCCACACAATTTCAGGCATTATCGTGGGACATTCAACTTCTCCGAAACCAAAATAACGTAATTCCTTCCTATATAAGGTTAGAATATTGTTCTTGAGAGCCATCCCTGCGGGGCCATAAGAATAGAATCCTGCGAGCCCACCGTATATCTCGGGAGAAGGTCCCCATATAAATCCTCGGCGTTTAACTAATGAATTAAATGTTTCTATGTTATCCTCAATTTTCATATAGTTTTAGTAGTGTATGATACTATTTGTATTTTAAGATATTACAAGTAAATTAAAATAAATTTTTATAATAGGAATATAATAATATTATTATATTTTTTTTAATGATAAAAAAAAATGATAAATTATGTTATTTCAAGATTTCCAATATCTTGGTTTCTGGGAAGCAATAGAAATGGGGCTCTATTTTATTATAGTTGGGTATTTCTTTTTACTATTTTTCTACTTCCTATTTATAAGATTTCGAACTTCAAGGAAATCATATTGGTTGTTTTTTAGCTTGTTCTTTCTATGTTTTGGGATTGCACGAGTATTTTTCATAGTATATTATTTTTACGCTCCAGAACTTTACGATCCAATTCTTTTAAATGGTGCTGAAGTTGTAGCGTTTTTAATGCTTAATTATCGATTAGCTACATTTTTTACTTGGTTGGGAACTGCTTGCGCTGTAGGAGTATTGGGGATTTTATTATTTCCCCCGGATACTCAGTTGGAAATGAAGGAAGAGAAAGGAAAATCAATTAATGGATGGTTTAGAAATAAAAACAACATCAAACTACTAATTCGTATAGGATTATTTGTCGTTCCTATCATTATAGGAATTCTAGCTTTAACATTATCTGAATGGCTTTTCATGGATCTAGATTTTCCAAGTCAGTATATTATAACGGATAATATTGTTAAAGTAACAATTGGCTCATGGGAATATCCTCTTGGGAGATTTTTATTCAATTTCATTTTTATGCCTTTATTTCTTGCGTTAATACCGTTTATCTTCCTATATCTTGCTTGGAAAACTTTTGGAGTGTTAAGAAAATCTTATGCTTTAAATGCGATTGGGTTCCTTCTTTATTTTATCGGAGGGAGAATATTACAAGGTGCGCTTGATATAGCTGCTTTACCTCATGTGAGAGCGATATTACCCCCCTTAATAATATTGCTAGCACTCCTCATACTGGTAATAGCTAATAACTATGAACAACTCAAATGATTCTGTATTATTTTAAAACTTTAATTTTCCTTATTTATTACATTTTTTTGATAAGTAAATTTCTAATTTTTTATTATCTCTCAAAAAAAGATTAAAAATTTAAAATTGAATCTCTTTAAATTTAATATATTTGAAATATATGATAAAGAAATTAATTAAAAAATCAAGATAATATCCATGACAGTACACGGAAATCAGTATTTATTACCATTTTTTATTAGAAAGGGTTCACAACCCCTTTCAATTCAAGGAAATGATGGATTAAGTCTCGCATTTTACCTTTTAACTAAAGAATTAGATAAAAATGAAAAAATTATTTCTTTTTCACGACTTCTCTGGCCTATATTGAGTATCCAAGGAGTAATTAGTACTCATATAATGTTAGATGGTTTGAATCTATTTAATAATACAGGCAGGTTTTCTAATCCCCCTCGTCAACCTCTAATTGGTCATATCCTTAGAAACATAGATAATAGAACTAAAATAGAACAATTAAATATACTAATAGATATATTATCGTATAAAGATAAAGAAGCCGAAGAGATTGGCGAAGGAGAAGAATCTGAATTTCGCACACTTAAAATTGATGGTTTAATTAATCCGGTATTTCTTCAATCACTAATAAAAATAATTCCTCTTATTGAATATAAACCGATTGCTGATTATACTGTATTAGATTCTATTATCTCCACTGAAAATGCTTTAGATATCTCAGAGGAATATCGAAAAATAATTAATACAATGAAAGGAAATGCGTTAAGATGGAAGACTCAAATTGAATTAATAGATAAAGAAGTGAGTAAATGGCTTATCGATCTAAATGTTCAATTAAAAGATATAGATTCACGTTATTCCAGTCAAATTACTAAAACATCTTCATCAATAGATGTATTTCAAGTAGATGAGCAAACAAAATTAGAACAAGATAAAATTGATCAATGGAATGTTAGTGAGAAAAAGAAAATAATTGAAAACATATCTACCTTATTTAAAACGTCTGAAAGACATCTTGAAGAGATGATAAACAAAAATAAGTTCTTTACAAGTGGGGATTCTTTAAAGAGTAGAGTTTTTGAAGATATCTTACCCCATTTTGAAAATCAATTTGTTTATTTAAAAGAGGAGGGAAAAAAGTTTTTAGAATCCCTTGAAGCTTTTAACCAAAGATTTAACGAGTTTAAAGAACGAGCTTCTCAAATTGATAATGAAACAAAACAAAAATTAGCAAAATTTAAAGATTCTTTACATGTAAAACTAAAAGATAGAGATAAACTATTAACTGAATTTGAGAGTGAAAAAGAAGCAAAAATCTCTAAGTTAAATGATTTAAAAACGCAGATAGAAGATTTATTTGCGAAAATTAAGGATATTATACAAGTAAAACATAATACTTGCTTACAAGAAGCTCAAAAATTAACTGGATGGTCTTTCAATGATAATCAATCAGATTTATTTTCAAGGCCTGTACAATGGATTTATATGCCCGTTTATGCAATGTTTATTGAAGATGAGGATAAGATGGAAGAATATATGAATATAATATTTCCAGGATATATAACCAATGACCCAAATGCTATATATGAAAACATTTCTGATGCTTTTAATAGTTTGAAAAACATTGTGAGTGATAGGGTTGAAAAAGACATGCCTACGAGGTCAAATTTCGAATTTTCTTCCGAACGGAAAAATTTAATTAAAGATCCAAGCTTTAAAAAGAGAATCCAGTTGGGAATCTCAAAATTAAGAGAAAAATTGTTACTTAATGAAACTATGGAAAGAATTATTCGAGAAAATTTAAATCCATTATCTTAATTTTACAAATTTGATTATGTCAAAATTACACCTAGAGCGAAAGAAAAGATTAGATCTTAAAAAAAAAAAAATACGAGCTTTTTTTCTATCAATCGAAACGAAAAAAAAGCAAAAGGTAGAAGTCGACAAATCTGTAGAGGAACTTTATCAAGATGGCATGGTATATATCCAAATGAGGCTTCCAGTCGAGAAAATTACTAAAGAATTTGAAGATAATTTGAAAAAAAAAATTGAACATAATATCATTCAAGCAAACATACGAGAAGCTACCAAAGAAGATCTCGATAATTTAAAATACATTTATAATCGAGCTTGGCTAACAAGTAATACGCCTTTTAGGCCGATAACAAAAACCGATCTATTAAAAATTCTTGAATATCCTGAAACTGTTTTCCTTATTGCAAAAATATACGGAACTGATGCTGCTTTTCTGCTTCTTGATTTTGAAGGTGAAAATAATGAATATGCTATAATAACTGCTTTAGCAGTTATCCCAAGATTTCAAAGAAGAGGTGTTGGTTCAGTTCTTGGCATGGCAAGTTGGCAATATCTTAAAGAGAAATATCCTAATGTGAAAGAAGTTAGGTGTGAAGTATATAAGGATAATATAGTCTCATATTCCTTTATAAAAGGTATAGGTTTTGAAGAATATGACACAAAAGTTTACAAGAAGGAAGATTTTGAGATTTATAATAACGAATAATGATTAATTAAAAGGATTCTAATCATCCAATGATCTAATTTTTTCATTTAATAAATTCGCATTATATTGATCTTGGATGGTTCGATAATAGTCTCGAGCTCTCTCAAAATATGAGATCGCCGTTTCAATCATTCTTTTATGAATGTAAATATCACCTAATTTGTGAAGAATAATAGCGCACTCTTTAAAATATTCTAGATCTTCAAAAATTTCTAAAGCTTCTTCAAAAAATTTTATTGCTTTGGAAGTATCCTCTTCAAATTCTAAAAAGATTTTTCCTATTTTGAATTTAAGTTCAGCATTTTTATGATTATCTCCAAATTTATAAAAAATTTCGCAAGATAATTCATAATAATCAATTGCTCTTTCAATATCTCCTTTTGATATAAATAATTCTGCTAGGTTTTCTAAGATCTCACCCTCTTTAATATTATCACCAATTTCAAAAATGCGAACAGCCTCTAGACTTTGTAGAAATAAATTCTCAGCTTTAGTACTATTATCCCTCACCTTATAAATTTTTCCAAGATATAAATAACATTCCCATTCTAGTTTTGCTTTAATATAAACTGAGATGTTATCTCTTACTCGATTAATTAATTCTAAGGCTTTTGTTAAGTGTTGATGAGATTCATCATAATTTTCACCCATTATATAATATAACTTTCCATATTTAATGTGTGTTTGAATAATCCCATATATATCATCATTGCCTTTAAAGAAATCTAAATTCTTTGTTAAGATTCTCCTAATTCGGTCATAATCCTGTAATAAATAAAGAACTTCCACTAGATTACTTGAAGATTTTATTTCTTCAAATATTAAATTTTCTTGCTGAGAAAGGTTAAATGCCTCTTGATAATAATTATATGATTGCTCTAAATTTTTAATTAAAAAATATATATTCCCTAAATTGTTTAAGACCTTGATAATTTTAGGTTTATCATTTAGATCTTTAAGAATTTCAAGGGATCTATTAAATTGATAAATTGCCTGGTCAAAAAATCCATCGTCTTCTTGAATTATTCCTATTTCATTGTAACAAATTGCGACATTAAGTAGATCATTTTCCTCTTTAAAATTTTTAAGTGCTAATTCAAGATTTTTCGATGCATTTGGTAAATCTCTCTTTTTATAATATAAACCTGATCTCTCCAATAATAATGAGCCTGGTATCGTTTCTCCGAGAATTTCTTTACGCTCTAATGTTTCATCAATTTTTTTTATTTTTTGTTCTATTTCTTCATCCTTTATAACAATATCATCATAAGTGTCACTATCTTCTTCCAGATCTAGATGATAAATCTCTGGTTCATCATAAGGAAATTTTACATTTCTATCTAAAGCATCCTCTAGATTTGTGATTAATGGTTTATTACAATTCCTACAATAAGACCAATTGGGTTCAATAGAGTTTCCACAATAGGGGCATGTTTTCATAAATGTTAGAACACTAATATGTTTGATATTGAAAGCTTTTAAAATAAAAATGAAAATTACGTTATTTATAATTAATTAATATTCCATCCTAAAAATCAAAATAATAAATTCTAAGAGTTTCAAAATTATTAATTAGTTTAAACTTTTATGAATGGAATGTAAAATGTGCAGATTTGATACAAGATGTACTTCAGAACGCTAAATGCCTTGAAACAGAAGGAATCTATGAAATGACGATAGTATATGCTGAACCCTACAGAGAAAAATTAGAAGAAATTACCGTATGAATTTACTATTTTATCTTGATTAAGAATTTTGAAAATCCATTTATTAAAACAGAAAAAGCCACGTGCCTATACCACCAAAACTTAGGATTAAATAAAATTCTCAACAATTTCTTTCCAAAAAGAAAATATCCAATATCGTTGTAGAAAAATCTATAACTTTCATCTAATAAATCTTGGATCTCATCAATTGTCATGTCTGGAGTATTCATAACCGGTGTGATTTCCCATTTTTCCCATCGAAAATCTTCTGGAATCCACCCTTTTTTCATAGCTTCGTCATAGAGGGGAGTACCAGGAAAGGGAGTAATAGGATTAGTCATCATCATATCTAATTCCAACTCTTTCATTAATTTAAATGTTTTCCATGTATCTTCAACTGTTTCTCCTATATTTCCGATGATAAATGAGCCAAAAACCATAATACCATTGTTATGGCATAACTTTATACATTTGCGAACTTTATCAAGTGTGTATTGTTTTTGCATATTATCTAAAGACAATTGCTTGAAACTTTCAAAGCCTAAAAAGAAACAGATAAATCCTGCCTTAGACATTGACTCTACCATATCTGGGTTGTTAGCAATGTCATCAACTCTAGATTGACAGACGAACATTAATCGTTTACTTAATTTTGTTTTTTCTAAAAGCTCACAAATCCTCATAACTCGTTTCCTTTGGAGACTAAAATTGTCATCTGTGAAAAATACAAGTTTAGTTGCTGGTGGTACACGCATTAATTCCTCTATTACTCTTTCGGGAGCCTTAGTGCGATACCTGCCTTTATAAAATTGAGTTACACAACAAAAATTACAATTAAATGGACATCCTCTTGAAGTTTCACAAACCCATGCCGGAACCCAAATATAATGGTAAGGATCAGGATCAACTAAATCATTCTTAGGGAATGGAAGTTTATTTAAATCCTCAATATGTGATCTATCTGGATTATGTATAACAATACCATTTTCCCTATATGATAGACCAAGAATTTGATGTTTTGGTTTGCCTTCTAGCAATTCTCTAAAAGTAATATCGCCTTCTCCTCGACAAATCATATCTATACAATCAAATTCATCGATAATATTAGGGACTAAAGTGGGATGAAACCCTCCCAGAAGGGTTGGAACACTATTTTTTTTAGCTATTTTGCAAATATTTAGAACAACTTTAAATGTATTTGTCATACATGTTATCCCAATTAAATTATAAGGACGAATTTTTTCTTTTAATTCATCACTAGTATAAGAATAATTTACATTCATATCAAGTATGTCAATTTCATGATCAAGATCGTTAACTGCTCCTGCAAGTGTTAAAAGGGATAAGGGGGGACTACACATAACTTTTCCCATGCCCTTGCCAACTTGAAATGGGGGATAAATTAGGAGAATTTTCAAATTATACCACTAAGTTATTATTGAAAATTAATTGATTATTCATTATAGATAATCATTTGTTGGATCTTATTTATATTTGTTGTTTCTATATAGCTAAAGATCGGTTGTACTATTCAAATTTCATTTCCCTATGAAGGAATAGTAACCATATGTTAAATCAGTGCTAAAATGTGATATTTAACACTTTACATTTTTTTTGTCCTTTTTTTCAAGAAACCATGACAGTTAAAATGAAATATGAAAAGAGATAAATAGGATCAATTTTTTCTTAAAACCAAAAAGTTCTTTAAAAAAAGTGGAGAATATTGGACATTAAATTATTTAAAAAAACATTTCCTTACATCTGTAACGAATGTGGTGAATTCGCGCACACTCAACAAAAGTATTGCGATAAGTGTGGAGCAGAAGCTTTGAGGAAAGCAACGAAAGGAGATTATAAAAAACAACAAAATTCCATGTAAAAAAATTTAGGTACTTGAATAAAGGTATTTTTCTTTCTTTTCATAAATTATTTTTGTGATTTTTCATATTGTTTTAATTCTTCAAAAATATTTTTCTCTTGCATACCTAAAGATTGTAATAAGACTCGTAATTGAACTATCGCATTTTTAGCATTAATTTTTTTAGCTATATGTAAAGCTTTTATAAATTGATTTTTTGCTTCCTTAACCTTTCCCAAATAAAATAAAGTCTCACCAACATAACTTAAACCTTTAATAATTAATTCTGCGTAATTTGAGTCAATTGCTACATTAGTCCCTTTTTTAAAATATTTAATTGCATCTTCTAAATTATTATCCTTCTTTTTAAGGAGTCCCAAGTTGAAATAAGAAGTGATTATTCCTTTATTATCTTTAATTTCTTTAAAAATTTTTAATGTTTTCTTATATAATTCAAAAACAACATCCCATTTTTCAATAATTTCATGAATGTAAATTAGATTTCCAAAGCAATCCAATAGATTATAAATATCATTATTATCAGAACATAGTGCGCTACAATCTAAAAATATATCACATGCATCATCAAATTGATTTAATTTTATATAGCTGTTACCGATTCCTTTTAAACACGTAATCTGTTCTTTAATCTGTTTTAATTCAATGTAGATATCATGTGCGTTTTCATAGAATTCTATTGATTTCTGATAATCACCTTTTTTAAAATATAGAGTACCTAAAACTCCATAAACGGCTGATTGGCCTAATCTATCTTTTTGTTTCTTAAAATATTCTAAACAGACTAAATAATTCTTTTCTGAATCTGAATATTGTTCCAATTGTAATTGAATTAAAGCAATATCACTTAATTCTTGGATATAATTGGAATTCTTACCAAATTGTTCTAAATCCTTTAGAATTTCCAGCTTTTTATTTAAAAGATGTTGTAATTCCTCTTTTTTAAACTCTTTTTCATTCTCTGTCATATAACTTTTAAATGAATAATAGTTCCTTTATTTAATCCCATTATAATATTTCTTCTAAAATTTCTACTGCGTTCTTCACATACTGGAGACATTTTTTTTCAAAAAATTCATTTTGATTATAATAGTCTTTACCTTCAGGTGTGTTAATATCGCAGCCAAGTAATTCCTTACAAATTACAGAACCATTAATTTCTTGAAATCGGTTGGAAAATACTCTTATAAAATGATATGTTTTTTCTTTCAATTCTGTATCCTCGTTTATTCCCATACCATATTTTAAACCGATAACCATAAAAGCTCCAGACACTGCACCACATGTCCAACCAAAACGAGCCATTCCACCTCCAAAACCCGTAGCTAATTTTAGAGCTGTATCTCGATTTAATCCATATTGAGGGCTATAAGTACTTAAAATTGACTGGGCACAGTTAAAATCTCCCTTAAAGGAAGAAATAGCTTTTTCTATTCTTGACATTTTGACTAACTTCTTTTTATTACGAAAAATATAATCTAAATCTATAAGAAATATAAAATTTCTTATCTATTATATATTTAGAGAAACAATAAGCAAATAATTAGTCAAAAGAGGTAATTTATGTGAAAGTAAAAGCAAGATTGTGGGAAAGTCTTGATAATAAGAAAGTCAAATGCCATGTTTGTGCTAATGAATGCACTATCTTACCAGAAAAGGTAGGAATCTGTAGAACAAGAAAGAATTTTGATGGAGAATTATTCACGCTTATATATGGATCTCTTATTTCTTCCGGTAGTTTAGATCCCATAGAGAAGAAACCTCTGTATAATTTTTGGCCAGGTGCTACAGCATATTCTATTGCATCAATTGGATGCTCATTTAAGTGTCAGAATTGCCAGAATTGGAATATATCACAAGCAAATCCAACAGATAATGGAAAAAATGGATTTTATGACCTTCAAGGGTATGAAGGTCGCGGAATGTCATTAGTTGAAATGACACCTGAACAATTAGTAAAAAAAATTATTAAAAGTGGAGCAAAGACACTTGCATATACATACAATGAGCCCCTTATTTGGCATGAGTGGATTATGGATACAACTAAACTACTAAAAAAAGAAGATAAAAAGACTATTTTGGTAACAAATGGATATTCCACTCCAGAGGCTACAAAAGAGTTAATAGAAGTAGGAATAGATGCGGCGAATATAGATGTTAAGGCAATGTCAGATGATTTTTATAAAAAGATATGCGGGGCTAAGTCTGTACAACCAGTTTTAGATACTGCTGAACGATTTAAATCCAATGGAATTCATATAGAAATCACAAATTTAATCATACCAGATTTGAATGACAGTGAGGATGATATTCAAAAACTATGTGAATGGATTGTGGAAAATTTAGGAGAAGATACTCCCACTCACTTTTCTGCGTATCATCCTGATTTTAAAATGCCCTCAATGAAAAGGACGCCATATGAGACTTTAGATCTTGCATATAATATTGCTAAAAAAGTAGGAATAAATTTTGTTTATGTTGGAAATATCCGTCATGAGAAAGGTGGCAATACATATTGCCCGAAATGTAATCATTTAATTATTGGTAGAAGTGGTTATAGTTTTACTAAGATTAATATTTCAGATCAAAAGAAATGTCCTAATTGTGGTTATGATTTTAATACAGATATAATAGGAGAAATTAATAAAAAGCCATCTCATAGATTCAGCTTTTTTTAAAAAAATTTTCTATCATTCATATTAATAAAGAAAATAAAATTAATTAAGATTTAAAACAGATACCCAATTGAAATTCCTACTACTAACACCAAAAATCCTTGAATAAAGCAGAATACAGCAACTATGAAGGCTATTGGAGGCCATGATATAAACTTTGAAATCTTCATTAACCCTCCAATATAAAATTTTGCCGTGAGAACAATAATCGCAAAAATGATTATAAATAATATTGCAAAGAATAATGTTGGGTTCATGAATAATCCAATAACTACATAAGCTTTTGCGGGTAAGGCAATCACAAGAATAGCTACAACAGCGGTTCCCGCCAAAAGTCCAATAATACTTGCAATTGGTAGATCATTTAAGGGCTTTAAAAGAGATAGAATTCCTAGAATAATCAGTAATGCAGAAGTAAAAATGCTCACTTCTCCACTTTGAAAGGCTAGACTGGGAGGTATATTATACATTAATCCACTAACACCGCTTAATAAGCTAAAGATACCAACTACAAAACCCAAGTAAGTTAGAACTTTAAGAAATTTTGTTACTTTCATATCCCAATCCTCAGTCTTCCTCTTTTTTACAGATCCTCTTCTTTTTGCTTCATATACGCCAAAAATTAACCACATAACTCCTAGGATCAAAACAAAGAAACCAGCCAATTGCGCTAATGGTATCAAAAATACTTCCTTAAATTGAAAAATCAATTAATTTCACTCCTAAATTTAAATTTATATTTGTCATTATAATGTATAACATTTTTTAAAAATATAATTTTAATGGAGTCCAATAATTCAAAATTGGATTTTGAGAGGATTATGTAATAAAATAAACAGATTTCTTAACGTAATCCATATAGAATTCAATTTCTTGTCTTTTTTTAGTCTCATCCCATGAATATTCGTTTGCCATTATTTCAGCAACTTTTTTAGCTGCTTTTAAAGCTATTTTATGATCGATCCAAAGAGACATTTCAGTTCGTCGACAAAAAACATCAATCAGATGAGGAGTTGGCTCGTATCTTAAACAATATAGAATTTCTGCTTTTATAAAATTATTTTCTTCAACAATTTTCTCTTTCAGAGATGTATCTTCCTTTATCAATTCAAGGATTTTAAAAGCACCTATACCATATTGCTGGTATAAATGGTCAGCAATATTGTTATCTAATTTTATCTTCACTTTTTTAAACTCATCTAACCATTCTTCTTTCTCCAAGCTTATAATATATCTTTGTTTTGAAAAATTTTCTTCTCTTCCTATATTGGGAAAAATTCCTTTTTCTTCAACTTTTTTGAATAAATCTTCGGCCATGCTCCGAAATGCAGTTAATTTCCCACCAGTTATTGTTAGAAGACCATCATCAGAGAAAAAGATGATATGTTTTCGGGATATTTCACTCTCAGATTTACCTTTTTGCATTACTAACGGTCTGATTCCGGCATAAGTTGAGAGAATATTATCATAATTTAGCTCAGCATTAGGGAAATAATTTTTTACAGATTCGAGTAAATAATCGGCATCTTCTTTATTACAGAATGGATTTGCTAAATCTCCGTCATAATCAGTATCTGTAGTCCCTATTATTGTAAAATCCTTATCGCGTGGCAATACAAAAAAAGCTCTATCATCATTAATAGCGCGAATTATAGTAGCCATATTATTTTTTACATGCTTCCTTCTAAATTGTACGTGAACTCCTTTTGTTGGGCGAATAAGTGGCATTGGAATATCTTTAGGATAATTTTCTAATAACTCGTCAGTCCAAATCCCTGTAGCATTTACCACCAAAGTGCCCTTTATTTCAAAATCCGTATCATTCTCTAAATCCTTACATTTTACTCCTATAATTTTTCCATTATCCTTTATGTATCCATTAACTTTACAATAATTAACTACATCTGCACCTCTGATTACTGTTTCCTTTAATGTTTCAATAGTTAACCTAGCATCATCAATATTATTATCATAATAAACTGCACCTCCTAAATTTCCTTCTCTAATATATTCAGGTTCTAACTCAAACACTTCTTCAGGTTTATACCATTTATGTTCTTTATAAATTTTAAATTCAGTATCTTTATTTCCCAAGAAATCATAAATTTTAACAGCACTAGTTATAGTACGTTTATTATACTTTCCACCTTCCAAATGTACAAAAAGAAATGGAATGGGTCTTACTAAATGTGAAAGATGGGCTAATAACCAATTTCTTTCAGTAGTTGATTCGTGTACTAAATCAAAATCTCCAATACTAAGATATCTTATACCTCCATGAGCTAGTTTTGAACTCCTTGAGGATGTCCCTGTCGCAAAATCCTGCATGTCAACGCAAGCAACTTTTAGATCTCTCAATGAGGCTTCTCTTGCAACTCCAGCTCCAGTAATTCCTGCCCCTATAATTATAATATCATACTTGTTTTTTTGTAATTTTTTTATAATTTGGTCTCTATTCTTGTAATTCCAAGTTTGATCAAATAATTTTTTTTCCAAAACTTCCATATGTATCATTTTTCAGAATTTTTAAAATTAAATTAATATTACTTGATATTTCTAGATTTCTCAAATTGAGTATTATTGCTTTGATTTTGAAAATTCAATTTTTCGTGTGGATAATACAGATTTTTTCGAAATGTAAAAATTTATAATAAAAAATTAAGTTCTTATATAAGTACAGCTAATTTTTGAATCAACAAAGGATATAGAAAGATGACAAAATCTGAGAAGAAAAAAGGGGTTCTTGTGGTAGATGATGCCCAATTTGTTAGAAATAGGATTAAAAAAGTCATTGAAAAAATTGATTTTGCCAAAGTCGTTGGTGAAGCTTCAAATGGTGATGATGCGATAAATTTATATAAGAATTAAAGCCAGACTTAGTCACTATGGATCTAGTTATACCTAATACAGATGGGATTAAAGCTATTGAAGAAATTATGAAAATTGATAAAAAGGCTAAAATTATTGTAATTAGTGCGATGGGGCAGGAACTCTCCATAATTGAAGCTACTGAGAAAGGGGCTAAAGACTATATAAAAAAACCTTTCAAAGAAGAAGATATTTATAGAACGATTGAACGTTTTTTAAAAGCCTAAATTAAAAATAATCAGTTAACTTCTTTTTAAAAATTTTCTAAAAGCGTTTTTAGAATTAAGGGCATTGAATAAATGTCATAATAATTGTGCTCAATAACTTCCTTCATTAAACCAATATATCTTTCAGGGTTTTCCTTGTATTTTCGATAACATAATCCAATGAGATTGCTTGGTAACTCATTATCTCTTTTCCAATTTAATAACTTATCTTCCATATTTGTTAAAGTGTATTTGTAAAGTTTTCCTTTAAACAACCGACGACAATGATGATACAAATCTATATGGTGGAGTTTTGTATTACATTTTTCATAAGGGGGATCATCTTCTGAAATCATTGGATTTTCATCAAAATAATACAAAAATCGATTTGCTAAATAAGGTACATCGAATGTTTTTCCATTAAAAGTAATAAAACATTTGAAATTTGAAAGAATTTGTGTTCTTAGGTGTTCGCAAATTGCGATTTCTTCTTCTAATTCTCTTGCAAAGAAAATTTGTATCTTAAATTGCCCATTTTTAAAAAACCCAATACCTACAATAATAATAGGACTATCAATAATTCCTAGTGTTTCAATATCTAAAAATAGAAAATCTTCGATTTTAAAACAAAAACTAACATCCAAATCATTAATGTATCTATTTGTTTTAAGGGTTTTATAATCTTTATTCCTTATTAGATCTAAAATCTTGCTAGCTGAACTACTAAAATTTAAATTATATTTTAAATCTGTTAGAGTATTAATTCCTCTCTGTTTCAATTTTTCCTCGATATATTCTCCGATGAAATTTACTGTTTTAAGGTTATATACCATCTTTTTCTGGGTTTTTATCAAATCTAATTCAGAAGGAATATCTTTTTCCTCCCAAGAGAGTTCAATGAATTCGCCCATCTCATTCCTAATAATGCGATAATGGTTATTAAATAAATCTTCTAATCTCTTTCCACAATATTGTTTTATTAATGGTGTAACATCGAAGCTTTCGAATTTGTAGTAATCCATTGTCTATAATTAATTAAGATATTTTATTTAATAATATATTCTCTTAAGATTTATAATAAAACTAAAGTGTTGGAACTGTTACCATCGATTTTTATATATTTATAAAGTAATAACTCTTATGATATTTTATTGATTAAGAAAAATTAAGAATAGAGGGAATTAGAAATGAATGAAAAACAATTTAAAGATTTTATAAAATATGCTATCTCCAGACTTGATGGCGCTTGGTTTCGTATACTTGAAAAGAAATATGGTATTGATGTAGCATATGAGATAGATACCGAAGTATGGGAAGATTTTTTTATGAGAGTGGCACGATACCTAAAGAAAGTGCTTGGTCTTAAAGATTATGACCCAAACACCTATGCTGAAACCTTTACTAGGGTTAATGAAGTAATAAATAAATTATTTGTCGAGGAAGAAGAGCTAGAGTTTATCGGTAATAAGATAATCACAAGAGTTACTTATTGTGGCCAATGGGAAGAGATACAAAAAGCAGGATTTGCCGATTACGCAAAAGCAGGGCAAATGTGCACTAAGGCTCATATTACCTCACATAGAGGATTAATGAAAGGATTATTCCCAGATCGCACATTTAAGTTTAATCTTACCAAAAGGATTCCAGCAGGAGATGGTTGCTGCGAATTAGAGATGGAACTCGAAGGAGAATAAAGAATCTATTTATTATTGAAAAAATGTTATTTTTAATATCCTTATTCTAACATAAATATGTAAGCATTCATATTTTCTTTTCCAAAAGTTTTAGAAGTTATTATTTCCCGATGAAATTTGAGAAGTCTCATCCCTAAAGGATTAAAGATATTAAGGATTTCCTCCTTAGAATATGCTCTTGAGTACATTTTTTCACCCATTATCTCAATAATCACATCTGAATTTACGTCAGCATCTTCTACCCAGGGTCCATTCAAGGAAAGATAAAACAATCCCCCATTCTTCAATGAACTAACTATTTTCTTTGCTGTTTTTTCGAATAAGGTAGGATCAAGAAGCAGCATCGAATATGAAGAAAATACACCATCAAATTCACTGTTATAGTCTAATTCAGTCATTGATTTTTCTTTAAATTGAGCTTTAGGAACATTTTTTTTCGCTAGCTTTATCATCTCTGCTGAAACATCAATCCCTAAGAGTTTAAAACCTCTTTCTACAAATAACTTTGCATACGGTAATCCCGTACCTGAACCTAAATCTAATATATACGCTCTTTTTGGCAAGTTTTCATAGAAGAACTCAATTGATGGATTTATTTTTCCAATATGCTCGTCTTCATACCTCTTAGCAACTCTATTCCAAGCTTCTTTATTTAGAGAAACTATATCTATCTTATCATTCAAAAATATCACTAATAAATAAATTAGATTAGAATTATAAAATCAATAAATTTTAATTAATAATCAATTCTTGGAATAATATCTTCTAATTCTCTACGAGTTGGTTTAGTTTTAAAGAATCTTCTCGATTCACTATCTTCCAATACATAGTTTGAGCCACCACCATGGAGCATACAATAAGGATCTAAAAGGCCAATCTCATTCGCATATTGCCTGGTAAAACCGCGTCCGCCTAATGTTCTAAAACAGTGGATTGCACTTTCAAAACCTAATTCTGTGGAACTGATTTTTAAACCCATGGCATGTGCTGCCATTAATTTTGAATCGCCTAATTCAGGATGTTCATCCATTTGTCTTGCATATTGAATCAACGCGGAAAACATTAGGTTTAATTCTCGGATTTTCTTAGATATTGGGAAGCGGATAACTTGATATTGGTGCAATCTTTTTTCGAATTGTATACGTTGAAGAGCATAGGCATGAGAATAAAGTAACTTTTTCATGGCATCTCCAAGAGCTTCAGCACTTATGACTAATCGTTCTTCGGTCAATTGGTGAAATGCAATATCTAACCCATGACCATGGAGCATGTTTTCTTCGGGAATTTCCACTCTATCAAAAATTAAACGACTTACGAAAGCATCAGTCATACCATAAGTTCTTACTCTAGTACTACGGAAATTTTTTAACTTTTGATGTTCTGTGTCAACAACTACAGCTCCAAGCTGTCCATTATCTAATCTTCCATATAAAATAATATAATCCGCAATCATCCCATTTGTAATAAACAACTTCTTACCTTTTGCAATTATTTTATCGTCTCTTTCATGCAATCTAAGTTCCATTCTAAATATATCGGAGCCGGCATTAAACTCTGTCATTCCAGCAGCACCAATTTGACCATCTCTCGCGACGGGAGCTAAAAGTCGCTCTTTTTGACTATCATCAGATGCATAATTCACTGGATTGCAATATAAAGTCCCCCCTGCTAATCTTCCCATTTCAATGCTATAACTTCCAGCAATATACCTTTCACTATATTCACTCCAACGACCTCCACATAAAGCATAAGCTATAAGGGCATTTCTCGTTATTCTCCCTATCTCATAATCCTCAGTATTAAGTATTGTAGAATAGTATCCTTTTTCGGCTAATTTCTTCATTATTCCAATAACGATTTCCCTTTTTTTATCTTGAGTGGGTTCCTCTACAAAGTAATTCAAATTTTCTAACTTTCTTAACTCGGGATCTAGTTCTTTTTCCATATAGTCATATAATTCAGCCAAAAATTCTTTTTCTTTTGCTTCAAGAACCGGATTACTTAACAGATCTAACTCAGGAACATAACGTTGGATTCGGATGGGTTCAAACTCAGAAATTCTTGTATCCATAATTTCTCATCTTAACCTTTATAAAATTTAAGAGTATTTTACAATATTATTTAAAAATGAATTTAAAATAAAGGTTTACCTTCAATATTAAATCCTTTAATTAACCAACTTAATTAATAGAAAGTATTCAAAAAGTTCATTTTAAAAGTCGCTTTTTATCTAAAATAGGATTTTTTTCCCATCTTTAATAATAGGTCCAATTAGAAAGTTTTTAATCAAAATAAATCATAAGAATAAAATATCAAATCTATAATAAAAATAAAATCTAACTACAAAAAAAGTATTGAAAATTCAAATTAAAAAAAGAAGTTAAAATTGATGATAAAATGGCAGATAGACAAGTATGTGTTATCGGTGTTGGTTTTACTAATTTCAATTCAATGACTCCGGATATACAATGGAAGGAAATTATGTATGAAGCTTGTGATAAAGCATATGTAGATGCGGGAATAGATGTCAGAAAAGAAGTTGGAAGTTTCATAACTTGCGCTGAAGATTATTGGGAAGGATTTGGAATTTTTGATGAGTTCGTACCAGATCAAGTAGGAGCATTATTACGACCTTGTTGTACTGTTAGTGGAGATGGCATTCAAGGATTAGGAAATGCTTATATGCAAATTAAGACGGGCTATATTGATGTTGTGGCGGTTGAAGTACATAGCAAAGCCTCTGATTTATTAACTTATGGAGATATTGTTCTTCATGCAATGGATCCGAGATTTGAAAAACCTATTAGTGGACCTGTTGAGAGACCTAACTTTGCGGGTAGCCCAGAATATCCACCAGAAAACCCTAAACATTTAATAGGTAGTTCGGATGAAAAAGAACGGATTCATCCATATTTCTTAGCAGGATTAGAAATGCAACATTATCTTAGAAAAACAGGTACATCAGAAGAACAATGTGCTTCTGTTGTTGTGAAAAATAAAAGAAATGCATTCTTTAATCCCTATGCTGAATACGAAGCTAAAATTTCTGTAGAAGATGTAATGAAATCTGAGTATCTTTTTAAACCAGTAAAAAGATTAGATATCAGTCCATTAGTTGATGGGGCAATTTGTTTTGTTCTTGCTGATGATAAAACGGCTAAAAATTTAGGTATTGATCCTATATATCTAGCTGGTTTTGGATATGCTTCAGAAACACCATGGCTTAGTACAAGAGGAATGGAAGCGGATTATGCTAAAATTGCTGCAAAGATGGCTTACAAAATGGCAGGTATAACTGAACCTAAGAAGGAGATTGATGTTGTAGAAGTTGATGATAGATTTTCTTATAAGGAACTACAACATCTAGAAGCCTTAGGATTTGCCAGACCAGGTGAAGCAGGGCATCTAGCTGATGAAGGTGTATTAGAAATTAACGGTTCACTCCCAACAAACACTTCTGGTGGTTCTTTAGGAGTTGGAAATTGCCTTGAAGCAACAGGTATGCAGAGAGCATTAGAAATTATTATGCAGCTTCGTGGTCATGCGGGAAAACGTCAAGTTTCGGATGTAGAGGTAGGACTTGCTCAATCTTGGCGGGGAATTCCAACTGGTACTGGTGCAGTAGCAATATTTAAGAGGGGATAAGGAGGTGGAAAAAAGATGAAAGAAGTAGCTGTTATTGGTGGTGGTATGACTCTTTTTCGTAGACATTTATTAGAAACAGGAAAAGAACTTTCCTTTCTAGCTACAAAAATGGCTATGGAAGATGCTGGTATTGAGAAAGATGATATTGATATGGTGGTAATGGGTAGTGCACCTGATGCTTTTGATGGAATTCATATGAAAGGTGAAAACCTCTTAGATGGAGCCGCTGGAGTCGGAAAACCTTATGTAAGAGTATTTAACGGAGGTGGTACGGGAGTTTTCGCTCCAATTGCTGGTTGGTGGCACGTAGCTTCTGGTGTTGCTGATATATGTCTTGTTGTTTGTGAGGAAAAGATGGGTAATATTTACCCTCATCCACAAACAGCTTTTAGGCACATCTGGGATCCAATTTTGGATAGACCTCTTAATCCTAATCTGGTATGGCTCTTTGCGATGGAAATGAATAGATACATGACGGTTCATGGCATTAAAAAAGAAGATATTGCTTTAGTCTCTGTAAAGAATAAGAGAAATGCCGTTGGTCATCCTTGTGCCCAATTAGCAGATCCTAACATCACAGTTGAAGATGTTTTAAATTCAGAAATTATGGCTTGGCCCGTGAATCGATTGGACATTAGTCCACCGAGTGATGGCGCCGCAGCATTAATTTTTTGTAATAAAGACATTGTGCATAGGTTTACTGATGACCCTATTTATGTAGCAGGTACAGGGTGGAGTATTGATAGCACAATGTGGACTAATAGAGATTTATATTTCCCTCGTTATGTTGCTCAAGCAGCAAAAATGGCTTATAAAATGGCAAAAATCGAAAACCCTAGAAAAGAAATTGATTTTGCCGAACCTTATGATCCATTTTCTTATAAAGAATTGCATCACTTAGAAGGACTTTTACTTTGTAAGAAAGGGGAAGCACCTATCCTTACACGTGAGGGTGTAACACAACGAGATGGAGATCTTCCCGTTTGTCCTTCCGGTGGATTATTAGGTGTAGGGAATCCGATTGCTGCCACGATGGGTCAGAAAGTTTGTGAATTATATTGGCAATTAAAAGGTTTGGCAGGTAAGAGACAAATCCCAGGAGACCCAAGAATGGGTATTGGACAAGCATGGGGGGATATAATGCAAATGGGGACAGTAATGATTTTAAGGAGGGGATAAAAAAATGGTAGAAAAGAAAGAATATAAAGAATGGCCACCTTATGCTCCAGGGACTCAAGTTCGAGAGAGCGATATTCGAGAAAGAAAAATTACGTATACATGGTGGGAACCAGAGGTTCAATATAGTTGGTCCTTGGGTCCTGCAATGAGTAAATTCTTACAAGGATTAAAAGCTGGAAAGATTTATGGAATCCATTGTAAAAAATGTAAAAGAGTTATTGTGCCTCCTCGGATGTTTTGTGAGTATTGCTTTGGTCCAACAGAGGAGTGGATAGAGTTAAAAGACACAGGAACAATAGAAACATTCTCAATTTCATATCTCGATCCTGACGCTCGACGAATTGAAGAGCCTATTTTAGTTGGTGTAGTTTCCATTGATGGAGCATCTCCACAGCATGGTTTTATGCATTACTTTGGAGAGATGACTAAGGATGAAATCAAGATAGGAATGAGTGTAAAAGCTGTGTGGAAACCTGAGAATGAAAGAGAAGGCTCGATTACAGATATCAAATATTTCAAACCATTGAAAGGAGGTGGAGAATAATGGGATTTCTAGAAAAACAAACAGATCCAACCTCTCCAATGCATTGGCGCGGAGATATGCAAGCAGATTACTTTTATCCAAGCGGAATTGCTGGGGATAAATTTTTCAAACATATTATGAAAAATGATACCTTTCTAGCATCTAAATGTGCAAAATGTAATAAAGTGTATTGTCCACCTCGTTTATACTGTGAGGATTGTTTTGAAGAGATACCTGATAGCAATTGGAAAGAAATACCTCCTGTAGGTACAGTAAAGTTATTTACTGTTGTTAAACTCAATGCTCATGGTAAAAAATTAGCAAGCCCTAGAGTCATTGCTTTAATTGATATCGAGGGTACCGATAGTGCGATGTTAGGCTTCATTATTACTAATGATCTTAATAAGGATTTCAGTGGTGCAAAGGTCAAGGCAGTCTTTCGACCTAAGGATAAACGAGAGGGAACAATAAAAGATATTCTTTATTGGGAATAAAATTTCTAATTCAATTATTTTTCTTTTTTTTTAATATTAATTTTGAATGAAAAATATAATAATAGAAAAATAGATTTTTGAAATTATTAAATTAATGTTTTTGACTTACTCTAATTCCACATCGTCTTTTAGGCAATTAAAAATCCTTCTAGCCTCTTCTCCTTGAGCAATTTCCCTACCTGAAATTTCAGTAACTTTTTTAGCCCAAGCAACTTGCTCCCAACTACCTTTGGCTAATTCTCCATTTGACATTCTAATGTTATCTTCAAGACCTACACGGATATGCCCACCCCAAGCAGCAGAGCATATACCAGCTTGAAATTGTTGTTTGGCAACTCCACATACACTCCATGTCGCCCCTGGAGGCTTCAGATTAAGTAAAGCCTGAAGATTTCCTGGAGAAAATGGAATCCCGCCGAGGACTCCAAAAACAAATTGAAAGTGTAATGGTTGTTCGAATAGACCTTCTTGTTTATTAAGGAAAAGCATATTATACATTCCGCCAAAATCATATATTTCCATTTCTGGTTTAGTACCAGATTTTTTCATATGCTTAGCAAAAGTTTGAATAGTTGAAAATGTATTCGTAAAGATCATCCCAGCAGCCATGGTGACTTTTCCAGTTTTGAAATCTCCAATTGAAAAATTCATAGAGTTACTATTTAAAGATGCTAAAGGTGGTTTAAACTTCCTAACGGGCATTATTCTTTCTCTATCAGTTGCTACAGCACTGATTGCAGTGCTTAAGTTTATTATAACGTCTGGTGCTTTTTCTTTTATATTTTCAACAGTAGCTTTTATTATATCTAAATTTGGTGTTGGTATACCTCCTTGTGACGCATCGCGAGCATGAATATGAACAATAGCAGCACCTGCTTCATAACACTTTTTTGCTTCATCTCCAAACTCTTCTGGAGTATATGGTACGGCAGGATTTTGCTCTTTTCGAGTTGCAGC
>CAZBNW010000007.1:48062-49640 GCA_964493385.1 uncultured archaeon
TTAAAAATGTCTGTACTTACAGCTTGGAGGGATAAATGTGTTATTACCTGTGCTCTCACTGGTTCAGTTACGTTACCATCGCAAACTCCGTATTTACCAATAACACCAGATGAGATATCTGATGAAGCTAAGAAGGCTTGCGATGCAGGTGCTGCTGTTGTTCATGTTCATGTTAGAGATCCAAAAACTGGGATGCCTACTGCTGATTTAGGGATTTGGAGAGAGACGCTTGAAAAAATTAAAGCAAAAACAGATGTAATAGTTTGTTGCACAACCGGAGGAGGAGCTGGGATGACGACGGAGGAGAGAATCGCAGTCGCCCCAGAGTTTAAACCAGAAATGTGTTCCTTTAATTGCGAATCAATGAACTTCTCTATTTTCCCATTAGCTGAGCGAATTAAAGAGTGGAAAATGCCATGGGAGAAACCACTAGTAACAATGAGTAAAGGATTAGTATTTCAGAATACCTTCAATGATCTCGAATTATTTGTTAAAACTATGTATGAAAATGATGTTAAGCCCGAACTTGAGATTTATAGTACCAGTGGTATCTGGAATGCGGGAGCTATGCTCCGTTTTGGATGGCTCAAATTCCCGATACATATGCAATTCGTCCTAGGTGTACTCGGTGGAACAGGAAACACACCCTGGGAGTTAGTGCACATGTATAATGAAGCATCTAGACTCTTTGAAACAAGAAACTTCACCTGGTCAGTTATTGGACTCGGATATCCCAGAGAATTTCATTTGGGAGCTATAGCAGCAACAATGGGCGGACATATAAGAGTTGGCATGGAAGACAACATCTTTGTAGGATTTGACTATGAAAAGAAAGAACGAATATTGGCAAAAAGTAATGCAGATTTAGTTGAGAAGATGGTTCGTATAGTCAATGATCTTGGGCGCGAAGTAGCAACTCCTGATGAATCTAGAAAGATGTTGGGTCTTAAAGGATTAGATAAAGTAAATTATTAAAATTAAATACCTTTCTCTTTTTTTTTAACTATTTTTTGGAAATAATCGTAAGTTGATTTTTGTTTCTCTAAGTAATTTTACAACTTAAAAATTTTTTATAGATCATTCAATCATTATTATATTTATTTTCAATATAAATTAAAAAAAAAAAGAGAAAATTAAAAATGGATAAAGTCGCAATAGTTGGATGTGCTCAAACACAATATGAAGCAGAGAAAATTGATTTAACAATTTCAGAACTTGTTTTTGAAGTTGTTAAAAAGCTCCATAACGATTTAGGAATTACTAATGATGATATTGGATGTGTAATTTCTAGTTCCAATGATTTCAATGATGGTCGAACAATAGCTAATATGGCAATTCAAGATGCTGTGGGCTCTGTGAGAAAATCAGAATCTCGAGTTTCTGGTGATGGGGCTTTTGCTTATGTATATGGCGCTATGAGAATCTTGTCTGGAGAATATGATACTGTCTTGGTTGTGTCACACTCTAAATGCTCAGAAGGTGATCAATTACTAATAAATAATTCTATATTTGATCCATTTTATCAACGACATTTGGGTTTAGATCAAATTTCTTCTGCTGGTTTAATGGCAAATATGT
>CAZBNW010000008.1:0-43620 GCA_964493385.1 uncultured archaeon
GTCTATTTTTTAACATAACAGCATTAGTTTCTTGCCAATGTGTATTAACCAAAGTAACCGATTTTGAGTATAAATAGGCATGTTTTAAGGTATCTTGAAATTCCTCATAGGATTCATGCCTAGATGGAAACGTCTCTACTAGGCACTGGTACGTAAGAACATTTCCAAATACGCCCATATGGTTTAAGGGTTCAGTAAAACAGTAAACCGATTGGTGTTTAATTAATTTCTCGACTTTTATTATTTTTTGCTTTCTTGCTCTATCAATTAATTTCCCTTCTGGATGGCGATTATTAATGGCATATCTAGGACCAATTCGAAAAGCTTTTTTAATTCTAGTAGGTATTTCCCCACATTCATATGAAGGGATATATAAACAATAAATTGTATAATTCCTGGTTCCATAATTTGTTTCTTCTCCAGCTTCACCTGCAGAATAAATAGTAGAATGATTTATTCCTATTCTGCGAAGGAGAATTTGAAGATCTCTAATCTTTTCTTCATTTCCGAAAATTCGATAGTTATCGGTATTTACCTGATGACATAAATTTCCATCAGTCTCAATTAACCCAGCTATAAATTCTAGTATTGATTCGCGATCCCAACTAAAAATTATATTGGGAAGACCTCGCGATTTATCGTTTAAATGTTCTGCAAGTTGTAAGTCAATAACATCTTTAAGATTCAGTCGGTTATATGGTTCTTTATAACCTTCCTTTATTTGTTCTTTATACCAAGTTCCTTTAACATCTAAATCTTTTAATTTTGATTTTTCTCCACATATGGAAACCATTGGATAAATTTTATCAATATACCCATCACCTGAAAAAAGCCCATATTCAAATGCATTTGGTTCATAAATCCCTCCATATTCTTTATCAATTTCAAATGGTACAACATAATCCCCCAATTTAAGATCTTTTGTTTCAACAGAACGAAAAATCCTGGCTGTTGATGGGCGGATATGCCATTTATGGTCTGAAGTGCAATCTAAATAAGATCCATCTGATATATGTACGCGGTAAATTTCTTTTTCTTTAGCTGCTAAAAAAGGAATGACATTAGACCAATGATCTCCATTCCATACTTTTACTTCTTTATTAATTACATCTGCAATTCGTGGAACTCCGCTTTTAGTCTGAATTCTTGTATCTCCTGTAACACAGCACAGTTCGAAACTCTCAAGGGTTTGTTCTCCACAATTATGAACTAATAAATCATTCACAAAACCCCAGTGAACATTGGGAGCTGTAAAATCAAAGACTTTTTGTTTACCAACCTTAACAATCTGAATAACGTGATAATCCCCTTTAACAGAAAAAAGAATTTCATTTAATGAATCTTCTGCTCGAATATTTCTCATATCTGATGTTTTTAAAACATGATCTGGAGTTAAGGTTATGGAGTTTCCATTATTTAAAAGTAACTTTATTGTATCCCGAACCCCTGTGCACCAAACTCTGCCTTCTACCAATCCAAATGGTGTTATTATCTCAACAATTTGATTCTCAAGTTGAGCAAAAGAAATAGAACCAGCACGAGTCAACAATGATTCCGAACCAGCAAAACATGGATTCACACCTGCAGCTTTCTTATCTTTAAAATCTGGTGTTCCTCCCATTCTTGAATAAGCTTTGGCGTTATCCAACCAAAATACCCCTGGTTCGCCATTTACCGCAATTTGATTCGCTATAAATGAATAATCTAAGCCCTTAACAGCAAACACAGAATTATTACTTGCCCACCTATGGGAATACAACGCTTCTTCATCTTGTTTACATGTCACAAAATCTAAATCTGTTGGATCACCTAAGGCAATTTCCGCACTTCTACGGACATTCCCGGCAACTACACATTTCCCTACATGATTCATTATATCTACAATGTCAACAGAAGTAATTTTTTGACCTATTCTTGATTGTAATATCTTTTGAATTTCTTCTAACATCTCTTTTAAAGGTCCTGGACCGCTAGCAACTCCACCAAATCCTCGTATAGGTTCACCAGCAGGTCTGATTAAGCTAAAATCATATATAGGTACTTGTTTTCCCAAAAAATAAGCTTCTAACATTAACTTTAAAGATTCTACCCAACCTTCTCTACTATCAGGGAGTTGAAATTCAAAATTCCCTTCTTTAGGTTTCTTAATTGTAATTTTACCTGCCCCTTTAGTATCAAAACCTACTCCCACACCAAGCATCAAGGCATCCATTACAAACTCAAAAGCTTTTGAATGTTTTAAAGCAATGTCCTCCGTAGATGCAAAACCACAATTATTAAGAGACATTGATCCATGACGAGCAATAAATTCTGTACCCATCATCCATAAACCTCGCCCAGGAGGCAAGAATTTGAAATTCCAAATCTTTTTAAACATTATTTGTGCTGATTTTTGAGCTTTCTCATCATCCCAGGGTAAACTTAATTTGATACAATGTTCTTTCTGAACTGAATAACATCCCTCTACCACTCTTCTAATAGTCTCCCAAAATTCTTCTTTTCTATTTTCCTTTTCAATAATTCTCGCATAAGTTCGCTTATATGTAATATAACCAAGGGGGCCCCAATCAGGTTGTTTACTCTTGAATTTATTCACGAATTCTTCATCAAGCTTGAATGAAATATTTTCCAAATTTATAGCTCTGGCAAAAAGATTTCTATACTTATTCATACCTCGTTGTGTTAATTCGACGCAGACTAATTCTCTTATATAATTTGTAGTGATTTCTTTAACTCCAAGACCAATTATTTTTCGAATAACATCTTCCGCTACTTTCTCGGATATATGCATATCAAGGCCGGTCTCTTTGTTTAATACTTTTGCGATACTATTTTCATCGAACTTCTTCTTTTCTCCTTTTGAATTAATAACATATTTAGGATATAAATCAATTAACGAAAACGAATTGTTGGGCATTTTCCTCATCAATACATGTGTGAAATATTATTATTGTAATTTTATCGGCTAAATTAATTATTACATAAATTAAATTGCCTTACCCTAAGTATAAATTTATTTTTTCTTTTAATTTAAAATTAATGTTTACTTTATATTAAGCGATTGATTAACCTCTTTAATTTTTGATTATTTACGGTTTGATAAATCTATGGAACATACACAAATTTGTACATATATTTTTATTGGTTTTGTTTAAAAAGATTCTCGGGAATATTTCGTCGAAATTATGTCGGTATTCTTTATAATATAAAATAATTGGCAATATTTAAAGGAAAATTCAGATTTGAATTAATAAATTATAATAAAATCGCAATTTATTTTTAAAATCCTTTTTTATCTTGATTTAAATTAGATAGGGATAAAAAGTTATTAGAATATAATGCTATATTTATAATTAGTTAATTATGAAATTGAAAAGATATCTTTAAATTATGATGGGAAGAGAAAAGCATAAGATAGTATCGATAGCTGAGCTGGAAAGGACAATTAATAATGTATTTAGTAATCGAGATGAAGTATTATTGTGTTATTTATATGGTTCTTATATATTCGGTAATAGATCTGAATTTAGTGATATCGATATTGGAATTCTCTTGGACAAAACATTTAAAAAACCTTATTTATACCAAGTAGATTTAAGTTTGGAAATAGAAAAGGAATTTGGAAATAAAATTGAAATAGATTTATGCATTTTAAACGATGCCACACCTCGATTTTTATACAATATTATAAAAAATGGACGCATTATCCACTCCAAAGATGAGATGCTCCAGTATGAGTTTGAAATAAAAATTTTATACGATTATTTAGAGATTAAACCACTACTAGATATGTATGATAAAATGACTATTATGGAAGTGTTTAAAGATTAAAGTAAGTCGGGATTTAGTTTTAACTAGATTTAATAAATTAAGCCAAGTATTGGAAAATTTACACGAACTCAAAGAGATAAAGAAAGATGAATTCCTTTCGAATTATAAAAATTATTTTACAGCGCAGAGAGCCTTAGAAATATGTATAAATATATGTATAGACATTGGAAACCATATTGTGACTCTCAATAATAAAGAAAGACCTGAAACATTTACAGATATAATAAAAATCTTAGCCAAGTATGATATTATAAGCGATGAATTAAAAACTCAACTTACTAAAATGGTAAGATTCCGTAATTTATTGGGGCATTTTTATTTAGAAATTGATAATGAAATTATCTACAATATCTTACAGAACAATTTGAATGATTTTAATTCTTTTAAAGAAACAATATTGAGAAAATTCAAGAATGATTTATTAGGAAATTCGAACAAAAAAAATTCTACTTGATCGTTTATCATTTTTCGCACAAATTCTAACTTATACTTAAAGGAAAATTCAGATTTGAATTATTAATTTTTAAATATTCTTTGTTTTTATAAGATAAAGCAATAAAAATATAATTCAATTATTGGTATTAAATAATATAATTTCAAAATTATTTAATTTATTAGGAATTATACATGGCACTTGTAGAAACTATGTTAATCATTATTGGATATTCTGCGTTGTTTCTTTTAGGGTATATTATTATTGCCTTTATAGTTGGAGTCGTAAAGAAAAACAATGGCATTATGGATATATTTTATGGTCCAGGCTTTTTTGTAGTTGCTTTAACAAGTTTAATATTCTATTTCATTTTGAATAATACCGTAAATATTCGCCAAATTCTCATAACAGTATTAGTGTTTATCTGGTCTTTAAGACTTGGTTTATATGTTTTCATTAGAAATAGAGGGAAACCAGAAGATTATCGATATCAAGCCATGAGAAGGAGATGGAAAACTAATATCGTCTGGAAAAGCTTCACAAAAATCTACTTGTTTCAAGGTATTGTCATCTTTTTGGTTGCATTTCCCGTGTGGTTTGTTAATATCAGTATTAATCCTCCCTTAGTAAATTTATTAGATTTCGTTGGAATTACCTTATGGGTTGGAGTATTGATATGGTTAATAGGCTTTTTTTTTGAATCAATTGGAGATTATCAGCTATATAAATTTAAAAAAGATCCCAATAATAAAGGAAAAGTAATGGATCAAGGATTATGGAAATATACCCAACATCCTAATTATTTTGGAGAAGTCACACAATGGTGGGGGATTTATATAATTGCCCTTGCTGTACCCTTTGGTTTTATTTCGATTGTCGGACCAATCTTTATTACCTATATGATTATTAAAGTTTCAGGCATAAGACTATTAAATTACCGATATAAAGATGATGACAAATATGCTGATTATAAAAGAAGAACAAGCCAATTTTTTCCCTGGTTTCCAAAAAAAAAGAATTAGTTTTATGTATTCTTCATTCTATTCTTTAATAAATTTGATGGAGTTATTGTCTTGTTCTGGTTTAGAAGGAACAAATTCCTTGCTTAACTTATCAACAAGTGTTATTATTTCCTCTTTCACTCTTAGAAATGAGAGAAATTTCCAAGGCTTCATTTTTAGTTTGTTTTTTTTAATTAAATAAAATAAATTATGCTATTTTCCACTTATCCTATGATTTTTAATCTGAAAATTTTTAAATAGTCACGAGTATATACAAAAGAAACAGAAAAGAAAAGCACTTAATAAAGAAATTAATAACTTTTGTGGAAGCAAAGTGGTATTATCAAATTCAGTTCAAAAAGAAAACTCAGAAAATTCCATTATTAAAGAAGAAATTAGTTTAAATTTACGTTTATGGCTGCCCTTGTTCTATATTATTTACTACTGCTCTTTTCTAGTACCAGGTATAATTTTCATGCTATATATAATGTTATTCTATTTACCATATTTCTTAGAAGTTAGAACTTTTATTTCTCTTTTTACTAACTTAAATTCTCTCATTGCTTCTTTAACAATACCTTTTATAATTATAATATGTTATCTAATACATTTATTTATTATAGCTCTAATAACTCGTTGGTTTTGGAGATTCTCGGAAAAAAAATCTCCTTCCAAACCAGGAATTATCCCCCGAAATATACCCAGTAAAACTTTAAATTATTATCATTTTCGTAGTTTTATTATTAAATATCCCAAGAATGCTTTTTCCCGAGGAATATTTCCCTGGTTATTAAAATGGATGTATAATTTTGTTGGTACCAATAAAATAGGGAAAAGCTCTGTCGTTGAGGAACAATTAGCTGGTGATCGATTCGTAGAAATTGGAGAAAATACTTACATAGGAACAAATCCAGGTATCAGTTCGCATTCTGTAGAAGGGATTTTTGGCAATATTTCATTTGCAAAAGTAAAAATTGGAAATAATGTTACTGCTGCTGGATTTAATTGTTTTGCTCCTGGAATAGATATAGGAGATAACTCAAGGTGGTTACCTATGACGGGAGCAACAAAATATAATATCATGAAAGGGAATAATTACTATTTTGGAACACCTCTAAGGAAGATTTTTAAAAGAAAGGTAATGGATTATCTCCAGATCACAGAGGAAGATTTGAAAAGAGCGGAAGAATTAACTGAAAAATTGGAATTGAAAAAGCAAAGAAAAAAAAAAGTAAGGAGATTTATCAAGATGACTGAAAATTTGGAAGATAACAAAATTGATTCAAGTAAAGTTGATTATACTATTGATTTTGTAACAACAAGCGCAATAAGTAAAATTGGCTATAAATTCCTTGCTTTATATATTCCCATCCTATGGATTTCTGGATATATGGCTGTAGCAGTATTCTTCGATGTATCATCATATATCCCATGGTATATAAATATGTTCTTAATCCCTGTATGGTTATTTGTTTTATATTTTATTTTTATATTTGGTGTCGCAATTTTCACAAAAGCGTTCCTTCTAATAATAAATATGATACATAAACCTAAAGAAGGTGTTTTTAGGGCAGAAGAAGGTAACCAAGACTATGAATTCTGGAGACTTCGGGTGGAATTAAAAAAATTAGTTTTTTGGTTGATGAATAACGGTCCTTTGCCCTGGGTGGTAATGTGGGGTTTTAGGTGGATGGGTATTAGGGTTGATTTCTCTAGTCACATGCAAGATGCATGGACAGACGGAGATTTTATTGAATTCGGTCGAAATGTCACTGTAGGGCAAGGAGCAGTTGTAATGAGTTCAATGGTTGTAGGAAAATATTTGATAATCAAAAAAGTTGTGATAGGAGACTACACTGTCGTAGGTGGTCTATCAAATATCTCTCCAGGTACAATAATGGGTAAAGAATCGGTGATCGGAGCATTTTCTTCGACAATTCCAGACCAAATTTTAGAACCAGCTTGGATTTATTTAGGTCCTCAATCTGCGAGGAAATTAAAACCAAATAAGTATGCAGAACAAAGACGTGATGTTATATATGAGAAACATGTAGATGATGAAATAAAATATGAAGTTCAGCAAGAAGTAAATATAGATGAAGATAAGAAAAAGTTATTAAATAATAATAGTGAGGATTAAGAATCATGTCTGTGCCTTCAAGTTTAAAAGTTGGACCAAATACAACTCTTATCTTAGTTAAAAGGAGATATCTAATTTTCTACATTTTTCTTATTTGGATAAGTATTTTTACAATTCAATTTGAATTTTGGTGGTTTTGGTATTTCTATGTTATTGAGAAGTATGTTCATTTTTACTTCTTCTTACCTCTTGTAATTTTTATAATGTACCTAACATCTATAATAGTATCTTTATTTTTCGCTAAATTATTTCTTGTAATCGTTAATCTTATTCATAAGCCGCGAGAGGGAGTTTTTCTCAGGCATCCCTCTGATAGAGATTATAGATATTGGAGTCTAAGAAGTACTATAAAAAAATGGCCAATATGGATATCCCATAAATTTCCTTTCCCTTTTATGGATAATATTTGTTCTAAAATGTTTGGTATAAAGACTAAATATTCTAATTCTTTATTTGAAGGATGGGTTGATACAGAATTCATCGAATTTGGTAAAAACGTAGTAGTTGGACAAGGGGCTGTTGTGCAGTCAGCAATTATAGTTGGAAATTTATTCATTATAAGAAAAACTATTATCGAGGATAATGTAATGATTGGTTCCCAAAGCGTTGTTATGCCAGGAACGCATATAAAAAAGAATTGTATTTTAGGAGGGCATTCTATGACTACTGTTGGTCAAGAATTAGAAGAAGGTTGGGTATATTTGGGTGCTCCAGCAAAGAAATTCAAGAAAAACGTGTTTTTTGAGGATGGTCTAGAAGATATTATTAAAAAGCAAGGAGAATTGATAATGGAACCACAAGAAAAATTTGATGAATTATATACAATACGTAGAGATAAAGAAACTAAAATTGATTAGTACAACTCTATTTTTTTTCTTCATAAAGATACTAAAAATTAAAACTGAAAAAATATGAAAGTTGGTTATATTCAAACTTCTCCTATTTTTGGGGACAAAGAAAAAAATTTTGACCAAGTAAATGCTATGGTTTCTGAAGTAAAAGCTGATTTACTTGTTTTACCAGAATTATTCGCTACAGGATACACATTTATTTCAAAGAAGGAAGCTAAATCTTTAGCTGAAGGATTAGAAGGACAGACAGCACAGTTTTTAATAAAATTATCTAAAACAACCTCTTCTATTATAGTTGGAGGATTTATAGAAAAAAGTAGAGAGAAAATATTTAATTCTGCTATGATTGTGTCTGATTCAGAAGTATTGGGTGTATATAGAAAACTTCACTTATATTATAAAGAAAAATTATGGTTTTCCCCTGGAAATAAACCACTAATTACTTATAATATTAAAGGTGTAAATATAGGAATAATGATATGTTTTGATTGGATATTTCCGGAGACAGTTCGTTCACTTGCTTTACTTGGAGCAGATATTATAGCCCATCCAGCTAATTTAGTACTGCCTTACTGTCAAAATGCAATGGTAACAAGATGTTTAGAAAATAGAGTAATTGCAATAACTTCAAATAGAATAGGTGTTGAAAACAGAGGTACTAATCATTTTAAGTTTACAGGAGGAAGTCAAATAACCTCATATAATGGAGAAATTTTGTCTTCAGCCCCAGAAGCGGAAGAATTTGTAGATATTGTTGATATCGATATTAAAAAAACAAGGGATAAAAATCTTAATGAATATAATAACTTATTTGAAGATAGACGTAAAGAATTTTATCAAAATATTTAAAAATCAAAATTTTTGCTTTTTTTCATGAAAATAGGATACCCTTGTATAAATTTAACATTAAATTGTAGAAGTAGTAGAACATTTCGCTTAAAGAATTATTCAGAGGAAAGACTTATAGAAACTATTGAAAATAATTTAAATTGTTTAGCTAAAATATTAGAATTTAACTACGAGCACAATATTTTCTTTTTTAGAATTACTTCGGATTTATTCCCTTTTGCTTCTCATCCAATCATGAAATTTGATTGGCAAGAATACTTTAAATCAAAATTTAAAGAAATTGGAGCTTATATAAAAAAGAAATCAATGAGAATCACGATGCATCCAGGTCAATATACTGTTCTTAACTCTAAAAATGATATCGTGGTTCAAAATAGTATAAAAGAATTGAAATACCATGTTGAAGTTTTAGACTTATTGGGGTTAGATTCAAACGCGAAAGTAATAACTCATGTGGGAGGTGTTTATGGTGATAAGAAAAATAGCATTATACGCTTTATAGAACGGTATAAAGAACTAGATGAAAATATTAAAAATCACTATGTTATTGAAAATGATGATAAATCCTATCAGATAAAAGATTGCTTATTAATAAATGAATCTATAGATATTCCAATTGTTCTAGATGTATATCATCATTATTGTTATAATCAAGGAGAATCATTAGAAAAAGCTATAGAACTTATTACTAAAACATGGAAAAAAAAAGATGGATTACCAATTCTACATTACAGTTCTGAACACCCATATAGAGGAAAATATATACATGCTGATGAACTTGATATAAATCATTTTAGGAACTTTGTAAAAAGAACAACTAATTTCAATTTTGATTTAATGTTGGAAATTAAAAATAAAGAAAAAAGTGCTTTACTTGCTGTGAAAAATCTAATTAATGACATTCGCTTTAATCAAAATCAAGTAAATTTGCTAAATAATTAGCGATATATTTTTAAAAGTAAAAGAGCTGTTATCATTAATGAGTATTATAAAATTACCAAAAATGGAAGAAGTAGAGATAAAAGAAGCAATTAATTCACATAATTTATGTAGAATCGCATTTATTGATGAAGATTATCCTTATATTGCACCCTTTCAGTATGTTTGTATTGATGATGTTTTATATTTCCATTTTACAGATTATGGTAAAAAGAAGAAAATTATTTCGAAGAATCCTAATATATGTGTTTCTATAGAAAAATTTGAACCAAATCTTAGTAATTATTATTTTATTTCGATGCAAGGCAAATTAGAATTGGTCAAGGATAATGAATTAAAAAAGGAAGTTATGAATCAAATGGCAATATCAGCAAGGAAGAAATATTCAAAAAATTTTCTATCGGTGCATGGTTTTGAAAAAAGGCAAGGTTGGGATGTATTTACAGCAAAAGATCAACTTATTTATAAATTTGAGCAAATAGGAACTCCAATTGGGCTAAAATCGATTTGAGAATTATTAGATTTTCCCGTGTAATATATTAATGAATATAGATTAAATTTGGAAAGTTTGGCTAAAAAATTGTAAAATTAAAAAAAAAAGTAAGTTGAAATATACATTCAAATTATGTAGGTTGTAATACTCCAGCAAATACTAGCCATGCTAAAAGTGTTTTAGAAATTAAGCTTAATAGTATATATCCTCTTTCTCCATATAAATAATTTCTCCATTTACCAACTTTTTTATACTGCAAAATCATATTAATTGGAAAGGTATTAAAGAAAAAGAAATATGAACCAAAAATAGCCCAAACAAACCAAGGTATTTCACCAAAATTACCACCACCAAATAGATATATTAAAATTATTACCCAAGGGATAATTCCTGCGAAAACTCCGATATAAAAAGCTGTCCATCTCGTTTTCTCCGTAGTTTGATTATGCAATTCCATCACTAGCCCTAATAAATTCATTGTGGCATTAATCGCAAAAATAACAATTAAACTTCCTAAATCATAAACTCCAAAAAACATCGAAATAAGGACAATCATAATTGATGAACTTAAAGCATATTCAAACCATCGAAAATAGTTGATACCTGATTTCAATTTTTCGTTATAGAATTCATTAACACGTGGTAATACGGTTAAGAAGTGTGCTATTGACGATATGAAAAGAAATGAGGAGACTATTGGTCCTACAGGTATTGAGGTTAATTGAGTATGATTAGGGACTAATATTCCAGGAGGATCAACATATTCCAAGAACGCGGTATAAATTGGTAGTCCGAAATCTCTTATTTCAGGAATTACTAATGCTAGAGTTAGCATTAAACTCGCTTGAATAAGGTGTACAATTCCCATTATTAAATTAAATCTTCGTAAGTATGGGAAAGTAATGTCTAAATCTTCTCTTACTTCCATTCTATTCACGTTTTTATATAATTATGTTTAATATATTCTTTAGAAAGTTTCTTATAAAAATATTTTCAACATAATTTATTAATTCAAGATTTTTAAATGACTCATTAAAAGCTAGATTTGATTTGGAAAAGTATGGCTAACTTATTCGAATAAAATTCAAATATTTAATATATTTTATTCTGTCCAAATCGGATTTAAAATTTTAGATTTTTAAGTATTTCGAACAATTCTTCATTCGCAGGGATGTCATCCATCGAGTCGCTATAATATGCATATTTTATAATTCCTTGCTTATCAGTTATAAGAAGTGCTGGCATCCTTCCTAATTTTAAAGGTTTTACTTCCTGTTTTAACATTTTATTCACCTTCTTTTTAGCATCATAATAAATTGGAAATTTTTTAGCAAATTCAGATTCAAACTTCTTAGCACTTTCAAAGTCATCTGGTAAGATAGCAAATAATACTGCATTGAATTCTTTGAATTTTTCAAAATCATCACCAAGTCTTTGAGCATGAGCTCTAGCATGGGGTCAAGTTTTACTTCGGAATAAAATAATTATTACATTCTGACCTAAAAAGTCTCGAATACTATAAGTTTCTCCTCTAGAGTTAGGTAATTTAAATTCTTTTATTTTTGTCCCTACTAAATTAAATTTATCCTTCATATACAAACCATTATTTTTTATTTATATTTTAAACAAATAAAAAATAAATACTGTTCGGATATAATTCTTTTAATTAATCTTTAAATTTTATAGGTGTAAATTAATGGCGATAATAATTAATTGGGTTGCTCTCATAGTTGTAGCAATAATTTATTTTGCTATTGTTTTTTTCTGGTATTTTCCAAAAGCTTTTGGTAATCTATGGCTTAAGTTAGTTGGAAAAGAAAGCGAGCCAAAATCTAAAATTATTAGAGATACTATAATAATGATTCCAACTAGTTTCATAACTGTCCTTTTCATTGAAATAATGATGGATTTGACTGGCATGAATGATATCGCATCAGCATTATTGCTTAATCTGCTGTTGTGGATTGGTTTTGTAGGAATAATTGGAATTAATCAAAATAATTTCAATGATAGAGGGATAAAGCTATTTTTAATAGAATACGGAGTTTACTTAGTAGGATTTTTAGTATCAGGATTAATTTTAGCAATTTGGCAATAATTATTTATTTGTTAAAATCTAATTAATTATTTTTTTTTTTTAAGTATTATAAGAATTAGACTTCTATCACATAAAGTGGCCACTTTTTTAATATTCCTTTAGGATTTTTTCCCGTTCTAACTTTATTTAACATTTCTGAACGAGTTGCTAAGAAGTTTATAGGATTTTCCTTTATTAATTGAACATTAATAAGATTTTTCTTTATTTTTGCTTTAAAATCATCATTCTTGATACATTTAAATAATAAATTTCGATAATCTTCTAAATTGGAGCAACCACTTTCACCATCTGAGAGAATTACTAATTTCCACTTAGCTTCATTTATTTTGTTTTGTTTTAATAAAAGAATAGAATCAATATCTAAGCCACAGTTGCTCTTTAGGCAATTTAACAGATAACGGGGATTATAAACTTCAAAATTGCTAAATGTAAAATAATCACCAGCATATACCTTAAAGTTTGAGGGTAATTGTATTTCATTAGAAACTATTATTTGATAATTCAATTTAAAACTAGAACGTAGGATTTTACCCTCAATCTGGGGGAGAGCTTCTTGATTAACTATTTTTATAATATCTCCTATATCTATATTAATAAAAGGTTTTGTGTCATTTAATTTTGATATTAGAAGTCTTCCAATTTGTGCTTTATTTCGCGATAGTAATTCCTTTTTTCCTTTATTTTCGATTACTGGTAAAGTTAAAGGGAATACATATAAATTTCCTGTTCTCGAAAAACTATAGTCGTCTTTAGTAATACTGGCTGCGAAAGGGCCTATTTCTGAAGCTACATACAGATTTATAAATCTTTCTTTACCTCTTTCCCAATTCATAAACTTACGAATTGTCTCCCATTCATTTTCTGAAAGAGAACTGATACCAAAAACAACTGTTGCTTTAGATATTTTCTTGGATAATAAATTTTGAATCTGTTTTGCTGTATTTTTAATCCCTTCTTTCTTTATTTTTATTAGAAATGTTTCTAAAAGTGGATTCTCAACATATTTTATTTGATCAAGCGAATTTTTTAATCCAATTTGAAATTTTTCAATATCTGCCCACCCTAAAATTGTTGAGGCTGGTGCTGAAACAGCAGAGATATCGTCCATCGATAAAATTTTTGTGACTATTTCTATATTTTTAGAACTTTTATATTCAAAAAGAGTGTAAGAAGAAGATTTTATTATTGATAACATTAATCTTTGTGAAAATTCAGAAGAATAAAGAGAAATATAACTCTTTCCTTCATATAAATTTATTCCATCATTTTTGAGTCTTGAAGGTACAAAAATAACAATAGAAGATTTTGGATTTAGACCACTTGATTCAAAAATCGCTTGCATACCTGGAGCCCAATATCTTTGAATGATATCTTGGGACATATGAAGCCATTTAAGAGCAGATAAATCACTATTGGTTGTACCAGAACTATGACATACAATTAAAGGTTCGGAAGCATGATGATTCTTTAAAAAATTATAAAAATCAATTGATAAAGCTTTTGAATTTGTTTTTTCTTTTTTTATCCTCTCAAAAATATCACTAACAGAAGATAATCCAGAATTTTTTAAAGCAAGTTCCTCATAATCTTCTTTTGATGATACGTCAAGCCATTTTTTCCAATTTGTAGATCGAGTATTGGAAAATTGCTTATCAAATATTTTTTGAGTTTCTAAATCAAAATCGAATGAATTCAATTCAATATTAAGAATTTATTTATGTTAGAAAGAAGGAAAAAAAAAATAAATAATTATGTTAAAACTATATAAAATGCATAATAATTCCATATAGACCAGTCTCAGGGTCTTGAAATATTGGTAAGGTTGGAGGAAAATATGTGAATATTGCAAACATTATCCCAAATCCGATAAACAATATCCAAGATGTATTATTATACCATGTTGATAATGGCTCTTTTGTCAAGATTTTATAACTTACAAATTGCCCTATTATAACTCCGAATACAAAACTTAATATATCCACAATTAGTAATTCTGTTCCAAGTATAGCTGTATATGAGTAAAAAACAATCAATATTGTACTAATACTTATTATGAATGAAATTATTTTGCCTAAAATGAAATTATTCGCTTTTTCTTTAATAAAATTATATTCAATTAGAGAAAATATGATTAACGGCCAATAAGGTAACTTAAGGTGCTCCCAAACACTTTCGTTGACGGGAAAAATAGCACCTAATGGTCTCCAATAATTCAATAATTCAAACATAAAATGGAATAAAGCCCCAATTATTACAATAAATCCAATACCCAGTATTTCCCATTTTAAAATTGTTTTCTTCATAATTTTTAATTTTCAAATAATAATTAAGATATAAAATAGTTAAAGACATCCTAAAAAACAGGATTTACGATTATCTATATTTAATCTAAGATAAAAAAGTGGTGTTTAGATTATATAAACTTTATAGGAAAAAAGGTTAATTATAAACTATATTTATACTATTTTTATTATATTTTCTAAATGTGAAATTAAGTACTTATTTTAAATAACAAAATAATGAAAGCAGCAGTATTTGACGGTAAAGAAATCAAAATTAAATTGATTGGTGAACCAAATATAAAAGGCTCTCAAGTTTTAGTCCGTGTAAAGGCAGTAGGTATTTGTGGAACAGATTTAGCAATATTTAATGGATTTTTACCAACTTCTACTCCAATAATTCTTGGTCATGAATTTGCAGGAGAAGTTGTAAAAGTAGGAAAAGATGTCGAACAAAACTGGTTAAATAAACGGGTTACGTCTGAAATAAATAGTAATATTGATTTTAATTGTTATTATTGTAAACAAGAGCTATTTACTCAATGCATATCTCGTAAAGCAATTGGTATTGATATTGATGGTGCTCTTGCAGAATATATAGCATTAGAAACGTATTTATTGCATGAGATACCTGATTCTATTTCAAATGAAGATGCTACATTTATTGAACCCCTAGCTGCAGCGTATCAGACTTTTGAAATGATGCCTTTAGAACAAAATGATAAGATAATGGCTATATTCGGTCTTGGAAAGTTAGGAATATTGATAACTCAAGTAGCTTTATTAAAAGGACTGAAACTAATTGTTTTAGATGCTTCAGATAAAAAACTTGCTTTAGCTAAAAAGTTTAGTGCTCATCATTTAATCAATAGATTAGCCTGTAAAGATATCCCACAGGAGATTAAAGATCTTACAAATGGATTGGGTGCTGATATTGTAGTTGATACAACTGGAAATCCCGATGCCTTAAAAGATATCATTGCTTCTTGTAGAACTCGAGGAAAAATTCATGTTAAAAGCACACATGGACTTGAAACACCAATAAATCTTACTGATATTGTAGTTCGTGAGCTTATTCTTTACAGTAGTAGATGTGGACCATTCGAGAAAGCAATAGAAGGATTAAAATCTGGAAAAATTCAAGTAAAAGAACTAATTTCCAAAAAATTCGAATTGGATGACATAAAAGAAGCTTTTGAGTCTTATAAATTGAGTCGTGATCACATTAAAACTATCGTTCAAATACAGTGAGTTTTTTAGAAAAAATATCTTAATTACTAAATATAAATCATAATTGAAAATTTAATGCTATGACAACGAAGGAGCAACAATCAACTGAAAAAGTTTCAGAAGATCAAGTTCCCCAAGAAGAAATAAAATTTCCATATTTTTCGTTTTTACTCATATTTTTTACTATTTATTTAGCTTCATTGATAGTACCAGCACTAATATTTCTAGCTTATATATTCCTCTATTTTTTACCCCATTTTTTAGAAATTACAAATTTTTTTGCTCTTTTTACAGAAATTAACTCCTTAGTTGCATTAATAACTATGCCTTTTGTTATTATCGGGTGTTACATTATTCGATTATTTTTTATTGGTCTATTAACTCGTGGATTTTGGAGATCAAGTGAAAAAAAATTACCCAGTAAAAATGGGATAATACCAAGAAATTTTCCTTCAAGGGCATTGAATTTTTATCAGCAAAGAAGCTTTATGATCAAATATGGAAAGAATGCTTTTATAAAAGGGGTGTTTCCTTGGCTTAGTAATTGGTTTTACAACTTCGTAGGTTCTAATGAGATTGGAAAAGGTACAACCTTTGAGGAGAGTTCTGGTAATGACAAATTCGCAATCGTAGGAAAAAATTGTTATTTTGGCGTGAACTCAATGTTAGCCAGCCATATGGTAGATGGAACTTTTGGAAATATTAATTATTTTCAAGTAAAAACAGGAGATAATGTTACAACCGCCGGAACAAATCTAATTGCAGCGGGATCAGATGTGCATGATAACTCTTATTTATTACCTATAGCTTCAACTCCAAAACATAGTGTATTAAAAGGAAATAATTATTATTGGGGATTACCATTGAGAAAAATATTTAGAAAAAAGACTATGCAATATTTAAGTTTATCTCCTAAAGATTTAGAGATGAATGATAATGTTGAAGGTTACGCTGATAAAAATTTATTGAAAAAATTAAAAACTGAGAAAAGTCCGATACAATCTGATGTTCTACCAGAAAAAGAACAAATTAAAGGTGATTTACAAGAGGATAAAATCAATATAAATACTTTAACAGAGAAGGATCTAAGAATTGATTTTACAACTAGTAGTGCAATATCAAGAGTAAACATAAAATTTTTAGTAGTATATATACCAATATTTTGGCTCTCTGGTATGTTAGTAACTATTATTTTTTATACGTTCACTTATTTTGCTCGAATATGGATTATAATGGCTTTTTTACTACCTGCAATGGTAATTCTAATGTGGTTTATATTTATATTAGGATGTTTCTTTTTCAGCAAATTATTTTTAATTTTGATAAATTTAATTCACAGACCTAAAGAAGGTATTTTTAAAGCAGAAATAGGCGATACTGATTTTGAATTTTGGTGTTTACGGACTGAAGTAAAAAAGATTGTCTTATGGCTTATGCGAAATTGGCCTATTCCTTGGATGGACATATTAGCTTTCAAATGGTTTGGAATAAGGATGAGCCTATCTAGTTCTTTATATGATTCTTGGTGTGATGGTGAATTTATTACGTTTGGACGAAGGGTATTAGTTGGTCAAGGGGCTACTATTATGTCTTCGATGGTTGTTGGTAAATACTTGATTATAAAAAATGTTATATGTGGAGATTATTCTCTTATTGGTGGGCACACCACTATAGCACCAGGGACGGTTATAGGTGAAGATACTTTTGTTAGTGCGATTTCAAATACAATTTATAACCAGATTCTTGAACCCGGGTGGATCTATCTTGGAATACCTGTGATAAAACTCAAGGAAAATAAATACGCGAAAGAGAGAAGAGACATCATCATGAAAAGAGATGTAGATGAAGAAAAAAAATTCGAAATTGAGCATGAATTCAATATCGAAGAAGATAAAAAAGATATCGTTTAAAAAATCTCTAATTTTTTAATTTATGCTCATATTTAATTGCTTTTTTAAAAACATCTTTAAATTCTGGCACCCAATTTTTAAACCTTGTGTATCTTTATAGAATAAATTAGTTCTAGGGCAATCTTCATCAAGTTGACATTGTTCTTCATTTGTATCATATACTAAGGGGTAAAATTTACATCCTTGAGGTCGATATTTATAAATATTACAATTCTTAGAAGAATAATCAAAAAAAACGCAATGCCCTTCAATATTTTTTAATTGAAACTGATCAAAATTGTTTTTGAATACAAAAACTTGTTTTCTTAAATTATTAGGATAGCTGTTTTTTATTAATTCAATATCTTGTTGAGAAAGAATCATTTCAGTTTCTAAACAACACTTTCCGCAATTTTCACATTTATTTCTCATTATTAATTATTATTTTTGAGCAATAATTATAAATTTAAAAGGAAAAAAAATATCTATTAAAGTATAATTACTATTAATAGCTTTTTAATAGAGTAATATATATGGTACATAGTTTGTAATTAGGATTTAATGGTAAAAATGAGTGAAGAATCTGACGAAAGTTATCCATCTAACCAGAACCAAGTTTTAAAAGAAGAGGTGACACTTCAATTTCACTTATATATTTTAATCTTTGGATTAATTTTTTATTGCTCATGGGTAATCCCTGGGATTTGCTTTTTTTGGTATTTTCTTCAAGTGTTCCTTCCATATGTTTTGGAAACTACTAATTTTTTACTTATCTTTATTGAATTAAAGCCATTAATTGCTTTCCTTTCAATGCCATTAATGCTTATTGGTTGCTATTTACTTCGTTTATTTTTTTTAGGATTAATTACTAAAATTTTTTGGAAAATCTCCGAAAAAATCTCCCCTTCAAAATCTGGAGTGATTCCAAGAAATATCAGAAGTAGAGCAGCAAATTATTATCATATAAGAAGCTTTATGATTAAATATGGGAAAAATACATTTATAAAGGGTGTATTTCCTTGGCTAAGTAATTGGTTTTATAATTTTGTAGGGTCAAACAAAATCGGAAAAGGTACAACTTTAGAGGAGTCTGTAGGTAATGATAAATTTATTGACATTGAGGAGAATTGTTATATAGGAGTAAATTCTACGTTAGCTAGCCATATAACTGAAGGAATATTCGGCAATATCTCCTATTTTAAAATTAATGTGGGTAATAATGTAACTACTGCTGCAATGAATCAGATTGGACCTGGAACACAAATGTATGATAATTCTTTTTTATTCCCTTTTGCTTGCGCAACTAAACATAATGTCGTAAAGGGAGGGAACAATTATTATTGGGGAATACCATTAAGAAAAATATTTAGAAAAAAGACTATGCAATATTTAAGTTTATCTCCTAAAGATTTAGAGAAAAATGAAAATATTAATGGATATACAGATAAAAAATTACTGAAAAAATTAAAAGCTGAGGAAAGTGCAGAGCAATTCTTTGACGGCACGCTCGAGAGGGAAGATATCATTAGTGATTTACATGAGGATGAAATCGATATAAATAATTTAACCGAACAAGATTTAGCTATTGATTTCACTACGAGTTCTGCTATAAGTAGAGTTAATTTGAAGTTTTTAGCTGTTTATCTTCCAATTTTTTGGTTAGCAGGGTTAACAGTCTCCATTTTTTGGTATTGGTATTTACTAGATCAAAATTGGCTAACTGTTTTAGCTTTTCTCCCTCTTGCTTTATTTGGTTCAATTTATTTGTTTATTTTTGCATGCCTACTTTTTACTAAATTACTCTTAATTCTCGTAAATTTAATTCACAAACCGAAAGAAGGTGTTTTTAAAGCAGAAATCGGAGATACAAATTTTGAATTTTGGATGCTAAGAACTGAATTGAAGAAAATGGCTTTATGGTTTATGAGAAATTCTCCACTCCCTTGGATTGACGTAGTTGCTTTAAAGTTGTTTGGGGTCAATATGGATTTTTCAAGCCATCTGAACGATGCATGGTGTGATGCTGAATTTATCAAATTTGGACGTAAGAATCTAATTGGTCAAGGTGCTACAATTATGTCGAGTATGGTTGTTGGGCGATATTTATTAATTAAAAATGTGATTTTTGATGATTATGTGATGGTTGGAGGACATACTACGATTGCCCCAGGAACTATAATGGGTAGAGAATCTATGGTTGGAGCAATTAGTACAACTACATTTAACCAAATTCTCGATCCAGCCTGGGTTTATTTTGGAATTCCTGTTATCAAGTTAAAAGAAAATAAATATGCAGAACAAAGACGAGATATTATCAGAAAAGTGGATGTAGATGAAGTGAAAAAGTTTGAAATTATATATGACGTAAATATAGATGAAGATAAAAAAGAACTAATCAAAACAGAAAAAGAGGAAAAAGAGACATGAGTGTTCCTAATACAATGCGGGTTGGACCTTTCACGCCGACAGTTCTTGTGAAAAAAAGATATCTAATTTTTTATATTTTCCTTATATGGATAAGCATAATCCCTGTACTCTTAGAGTTTTGGGTTTATTGGCGATTTCTATGGGATTATGAGAGGCCGGTCCATTTTTATACGTTTCTTCCGCTTTTAGCTGTCTTGATGTATGTAACAATTGTTTTTTCTGGGATAATTTTTGCAAAAATTTTATTAATTATAGTTAATGCAATTCATAAACCTCGAGAAGGGGTTTTCTTGAGAATTCCAGAAGATAAAGATTATCGATACTGGAGTCTTCGCAATACTATAAAAAGGTGGCCTATTTGGCTTGCTCATCGATTTCCTTTCCCTGGAATTTTAGATAACATTTGTTTTAAAATGTTTGGTGTTAAAACTAAAATTTCAAATTCATTATTTGAAGGATGGGTTGATACAGAATTTATAGATTTTGGGAAAGATGTGGTGGTAGGTCAGGGAGCAATTGTACAATCTGCCGTAATAATAGGCAATCTCTTAATAATCAGAAAAACAATCATCGAAGATGATGTAAGAATAGGTTCACACGCAATAGTTATGCCTGGAACTCATATAGGGAATAATTGTATCTTAGCAGCTAATTCTGTGACAACTGTTGGGCAAGTATTAGAAAGGGGGTGTATATATGTTGGCATTCCTGCGAAAAAATTTAAAAGGAACTATTTTTTTGAGGATGAATTAGAAGATAAAATAGGTCATGTTGAAGATGTTGAGGCATTAAGAGAAAAATACGAAGAGATTTATACAAAAAGATATGATGAGCTTACCCGTAAAGATCGTCGAGAGCTCAAGAAAGAAAAGAAAGTAGAAGAAAAGAAAAGATATGATCTTGAAGCAGAGGAATGGGAAGATTTTGATGACGGTTTCAATATATAACAGAACGCTTATACTTCTAATTGCATAAAATTATTAAATATTAAAAAACATGATTCCCTTCACACTAATTTAAAAGATAAAGATAAAATAAATTTCTTGAAATGTATTTATCATGTGAAAGAATAAGGCTTATTTTAGGACAAAATACATTCTTCGATTATTTTTTCCTTTATTTACTGTCTTAGTCACTTCAATCTTTCCAATCTCTTTTAGATGGTTGATATGCGTTCCCCCATCCACTTGTTCATCGATATCTCCTATTTTAACAATACGAAATTCTTGAATATTTTCAGGTAATCCTACAGCTAAACGAGCTAGTTCTGATTTTCCTAAAACTTCTTCTCTTGACATGTAATCGATTGTTGTTGGTAAATCTTGCTCTATAATATTATTTGCCTCATCAACAAATCCGCGTAATTTTTCAGGAGAATAATCTTGCATTGAAAAATCCATCCTCGTTTTATCTAACTCAATTTGATTCCCTGTAATTTTAGCGTTAGCCCTATTGTAAAGTATATTACTAATCAGGTGAGAAGCGGTATGATAACGCATAAAAGTGTATCTTCGTTCCCAATCAAGTTCACAACTTACCTCATCGCCTTTATTTAATCCGGGTTTATTTACTTCATGGCTAATTTTTCCTGAGAATTTACCAACATAAACTACTTTAAATTTCTGATCATCTTTTATAATAAAGCCTTCATCCCAAGGTTGACCGCCTCCTTTAGGATAGAAAGCAGTCTTATCAAGAACAACATACTTATCATCAGTGACACTTACGATTTTAGCATTCCAACTTTTAAGATAGGAATCATCCATATAAAGTGCTCTTGCCATAAAAAGAAAAAAAATACTTTAGCTTATAACTTTAATCATTTTCATGAATTTCAGAAGGTTTTACGCCATCAAACAATTCTAATTTTAAAAATTTGAGTCTTTTTTTACATTGAGGGCAAAGATAATAGCCTGGTTCCTTATTTTCAAACGTAAAACCGCATTCTTTGCAAACCGCGTAAAACATATAATAAAAATAAAATTAATATATTATTTAATTTCTCTCATGGAGTTCTCCGGGTTTAGCTCCACAAAAAGCTTCAAGTTTAATAAATTTCATTTCCTTCGAACAATTAGGGCAAAAGTATTTGCCTTCTTCCTTATTTTCGAATGAATACCCGCATTCTTTACAAACAACTGCATTCATATTAAACTTATGTTAAATTAAGTTTTAATAAGTTCTTGTTATGATTTAGAAACAGATTAAATCTTGTTTAAACTGATGATAAGTTTTTCATAAAAAAAATGAATAAATAATAAGCCTTATATAATTATTTATATCGATTTAGTAACAGTATGTTATTTTAGAAAGTTATATGGCGTAAACTGAATGAAATCAGTTGAATTAGCGGGTACTAGATTTGAAATTAAGGATGGCTTTCTTGATTTAGGTCTTTTAGAAATAAAAGATATTGATGAAATACAAGGATTATCAAAACTAACGGATTTAAAGAATTTAGAGTTAAGTTCCAATGAAATCATAGTAATAAGAGGATTGGACAACTTAACCGAGTTAGAAATTTTAAATTTGGGTAGTAATAAAATTGTAGAAATTAAAGGTTTAGAAAATTTAGAAAACCTCAAGATTTTACACCTGGTAAGTAATAAAGTAACGGAGATAAAAGGATTAGAAAATTTAAGAAATTTAGAAGAATTATATTTAAGGGGAAATCAAATAACAGAGCTAAAAGGCTTAAATACCTTAACTTCGTTAGTAAGGTTGGATCTTTCTTGGAATAACGTTACAGAAATTAATGGTCTTGAAAATTTAACAAATCTTGAAGTTTTATGGATTGCAGGAAATCAACTACAGGAAATTAAAAATCTTGAAAATTTGGAGAACCTAGAAGTGTTAAATCTTGCTGGAAATCAAGTTAAAAGTGTTGAAGGGTTAGAAAACCTTAAGAAGTTAAAGAGTCTATATCTAAATAACAATTTAATCGAAGAAATAAATGGTTTAAATACGTTAGAAAGTTTGGAAACTCTATGGCTCAACACTAATCAAATTTCAGAAATTAGAGGTTTGGATAACTGTAAAGATTTAAAAATTCTAAATTTAAAACAAAACAATATTCAACACATTAAAGGATTATATTCTTTAATTAATTTAGAGAATCTTTTTCTTTCAGAGAATGATATAGGTGAAATTAAAGGACTTGAAACATTGACAAATTTAGAAACGCTTGATTTAGGCCAAAATCAGATAATACAAATTAAAGGATTAGAATCCTTATTAAATTTAAAAGATTTGTGGATTGCTGATAATCTTATCCCTCAAAAAATAATAGATCAATTGGGAGGATTAGATTCAGGAGGATGTGCAAATGATCCTCTAAAATTTGTCCAACATTGCCTCATTAATTTATAATGCTTATTTAGAAATTTTTTATATATTAAAAAATAATAATACAAATCATATATCTTACAAAATGTTGTAATAAGTTCAATTTAAAAGAGAAATTTCAAAAAGGTAAAAAATTATGGAATTAAATCCATTTGAAGTAGCAAAAAAACAAATAGATATTGTGGCAGAAGAAATGGGATTAGATCCAAATATTACTAAGTATCTTAAGAGAATAGAACGAGCATTAATAGTATCTATTCCTATTTTGATGGATGATGGAACTCTTCAAATTTTTGAAGGTTATAGAGTTCATCACAGCACATTAAGGGGACCTGGCAAAGGTGGTATAAGATTTTCTCCAGAAGTTACTTTAGATGAGGTTAAAGCTTTAGCTATTTGGATGACTTGGAAATGTAGTCTTTTAAATTTGCCTTTAGGAGGTGCAAAGGGAGGGGTTTGTGTAGATCCTAGAAAGTTATCTAATAGAGAACTAGAACGCCTTACTAGGAGATACGCATCTGAAATAATAAATATAATTGGTCCTGATATTGACGTCCCTGCCCCAGATGTTAATACAAATGCCCAGATCATGGCTTGGATAATGGATACATATTCGAAGAATAAAGGGAGGTCTGTCCCTGGAGTTGTTACGGGGAAACCTATTGAGATTGGAGGATCTGTAGGTAGAGAACCTGCTACTGGGATGGGATTATATTTTATATTAGAAGCTATGTGTGAAAAACTAAACTTAGACTTGAAATCACAGACGATAGTGACCCAAGGTTTTGGAAATGTAGGTGGTATGATTGCTGATTTATTATATAAAGAAGGGTGTAAAGTAATGGCGGTTTCAGACATATCAGGTGGCCTTTATTATTCTGAAGGATTAGAAATTGATAAGTTATTAGGATGGACTCAACAAGGTAATTATTTAAAAGATTATAAAGATAAAAGGTACAAATTAATTACAAATGATGAATTGCTTACTATTGAATGTGATGTATTAATTCCTGCTGCTCTTGAAAATCAAATAACGAAAAATAATGCTAATAATGTTAAATGTAAAATTGTTTTGGAAGGTGCTAATGGACCAGTTACACCTGAAGCAGATAAAATATTATTTGGTAAAAAAAGCCATGTGATTCCAGATATTCTTGCCAATGGTGGAGGTGTCTGTGTTTCATATTTTGAATATGTTCAAGATATCCGTGCTTATTTTTGGGAATTAGACCGAATTAATAAAGAGTTAAAAAAAATTATGTTAAGAGCTTTTGAAGAAGTATATAAGATCTCAAAAGAAAGAAATATTGCACTCCGTACGGCTGCTTATATCATTGCTGTATCGAGGATTGCCAGAGCAATTGAACTACGGGGGATTTTTCCTTAATTTTTTTTTTCTTGTTTTTGAATTCTAACATAATAATAACTCTTAATTTTAAAAATTCATAATTTAATAATTGTAAGTTCATATTTCTAAATGTATCAAAATTTCTTTAGGAGTAAATGATGCTGAATATAGATATGCCAGATGATTTGATATCTTTGTCATTATATAATATTTTTAATTACCGAAAAAATGATAAAAAATTTATCAAACACGTTAAGGATTGGAATAAAAAAGTTGTCCTTCATATAACACCATTTTATCCCGTTACTGTCATTTTTAAAGGAAACAATATAAGTTTTGAGAGAAATTATCGCAAAGGCGCAGATCTGAAAGTTAAAATAGATATTAAAACGATGTTAGACATTGCGTACGGAAGACTAGATCCTTTTAATGTGTTAAATGAAGGGAAAATGGAAATTGAAGGATTAGGTGAAGATAGCAGTATGATTGTTAAATTTTACAATGTTTTTGTAGATTCGATGACGATCGTTGCAGCAGACCCTAATCTAAAATATTATAAATTAAAGAAAGAAATAAGATAAAAGGTGGACTGTAATTACTAAAACAGATGAAAGAAATATATTTGAACGAATTTCTAAGCAAGATGTGTTTACCAAATTAGTTGAAATATTCGGTGCTTCGAACGTTACAGATAAACAAGTAGACTTATATCCATACTCTTATGATATGACTGAAAACGAACCACATATGCCTGATTTCGTAGTAATTCCAGAGACTGTAAAACAATTAGTCCAGCTCGTGAAGTTATGTAATCAAAATTTAATTCCAATTGTTCCGTACGCAACTGGAAATAACGTTGGAGGGCTTACAATTCCGGATTATGGCGGTATCATTGTTGATTTCGGTAAAAAAATGAATAAAATTCTTTATGTAGATGAAAATATGATGTACGCTGTTTTGGAGCCTGGAGTTACGTTTGGACAGTTAAAAAAATATTTGGACGAAAATTATCCGCATTTAAGATATAGTTATCCTAATGCACCTCCTTATACTGGTGTAGTTGGAAATGCTCTCTTAAGCGGTATGACAAGTTTAGCTGCAAAGATCGGTTCAATGGCAGAAAGCATTAATGGTTTAGAAGTTATAACTGCCGATGGAGAAATTGCAAGGATTGGTTCATGCTTTTATGGAACAAATGATAAAAATTTTGATAGTTGGTGGTGTCGATATCCTATGCCTGATTTATTAGGGTTATTTGTGAACTTCCAAGGAATAACAGGGCTAATAACAAAATGTTCAGTTCAATTATGGCCAAAAGAGCCAATTGAAAATCCTCAACTTATATTATTTTTTGGATTGACTGATATAGCTCCATTTTTAAGAGAGATTGGAAGAGCAGACATAATTAATGATATTGCAGCTTTCTCTGTAGAAGTTGCTAAAATGGAAGTTGGAATTCCTGAACCTAAAAGATATCCAGGAGAACCACCATATACAGGGGTAATGCCAATGTCGGCAAAAACAGAGAAACAAATGGAAGCTAAATTAGAAATACTAAAAAATATAATAGAAGATTTAAATAAAAAAGGAACAAACATTCATTTAATTGATTATAACGAGTTTGCAAAGCTCTTTAATTTAAAGGCTCTAAATATTTATGATTTACCCTCTCAGATCCTTTCTTTACATGAATATAGTGGCCTTACCTGGTTTGGTGCTTATGCTCCTTCACATAAATTTGAAGTGTTGATTAAAAAAACCGACGAATTATATCAAAAATATGGCGTACCACCCTTTAATTACCTTAAAATTATGAAAGGTGGTCATTATGGAATATTCAGACCGATTTTTCGTTTTAAAAAATTTACAGATCAAAAGAAAATAGTAAAATTATTAGAAGAAATTGCTGATGTCTGCATAGATTTAGGATGCATCCCATATAAAACACCCTCTTGGATAACGGCAAAGATGCGAAAGAAAATCAATCCAGGGTGGCTAAAGTTATTTGATAAGATCAAAAACTGTATGGATCCTAATAATATCTTTAATCCAGGGAGATGGAATACATAAATGGTGGAAGTGGATAAAAAACTATTTAGTCATGAATTACTGATTTTTTTTTCATCTAGCAGATGGAAGTATTGGAATTATGAAATAGGGTTTTCAATTCTATTGGTTTAGCTAATTTTTCTATCTAGGAGCAGAGAAGATAATTAAGTAGTCCAATTTGTTAATAAATATCCTAATATGGAGCGATATAATATTCCTAGAGATTAATCTATTAGATTTTTTAATAATTAAATTTAAGAAGAAAAAAAGTAATAAAAAAATTTTGAATTTAGAGATTGAATTAGAGTTTAAATGTTAATGTTTAGGAGATTACTCTCCTCCAAGTTCTCTCAATGCTTCTCCGACCATGCTATTAATTTCCCCATATGCTATTGAATCTTGGAGATTTCCTTCAATTTGCAAATCTCCACTCATATAGGCACTAGTACCATCAACCTCTCCCGTTGCCATTCCTGCCCAAGTGGCTCCTGTTGCTTTCATGGTAACAGTTGGATCCTCAGCCTCCCCTTCACCATAATCTACTTGACCTTCTCCTACTTTTACCCAATACTTATAATCAACATCAGTTACTACAAATTGAGCGATGAGAGTATCCATATCTTCTACTTCTTCTTTGATATCTTCATTTTCTACAGCAAGTTGTTTTAAAGCCTCAGCCAATAAAAGAGCATCAGAAGGCTGTCTCTCGCCTACTCCCTCTCTTAAATCTTTTAACTTTTTAAGTAAATCTTCACTAACCATTTTTTATACATCCTCTTTTTTTCAATAATATAAAATATCTTTAATTCAAAGATAATTAATTAAATTTTGAATATATTAAAAGGTTTTATTTCCTCTATAAAATTTGAATTTAATTCTATTGAAAATATATTCAATCCTTTTCTCTATTATTGTGTATTTAAAAAAAGCAGACATATGGAAAATCAAAATTGAATTTAAATTATTTATATTTTAAGAAATTATGTTTTAAAAAAAAAATTGAAATTAGAAATAAGGGTGAGAACTTTGACCTGCTACATCAACACTGCCTGTTGAAGTACTTAAACTCAATGTGTATGTATAAAGCGCTATGTCGTAATTTATTGAAGTGATAGTTTTGCTGGTGAGAGAACCAATTACATTGAATCCTCCCGTTCCTATAGAAGAATAAGTAACAGCCCCCGTTGATGTTGATCCTGTAAATTTAGCCCCAACACTATCTAAGTTATCTATATAATATAAATCAATGCTACCTGTTGATGATTCTAATGAACCTGTTATATTAGCTCCCATTTCAATACATTGATAAACATTAATGTCAATACTACCCGTAGATGTTTCAAAATCCCAAAGAGAATCTTTAATATATTCCATATTATAACTATTGATTGTTATACTCCCAGTTGAAACTGTTCCGATTAAATTGTCACCTATAATGCAGTCTGTAAAATTTAAAACAAGAGAGCCTGTGGAAGTAAACGCTGTTAATCCGTGCGTAAAATTGGTTTGCTTAGCATATAAAGCAACAGAACCAGTACTAGTAGTCATTCCAAGATTTCCTTGAAAAGTTGTATTCTCAGCTGCGTTTATGTGAATTGATCCCGTAGATGTACCTAGAATCGTATTATTAACAATAATATTATCTGGGACATCCATATTTACTGCACCTGTGCTAGTGAACGCAGTTGTATCATAAATAATATCAGTTCTGAGGGTAACATTAATTATAATGTTGTATATAAGGGGAAAAATAAATCCTGTAGTAGGTTTTTTATCTAGTCCGAATGTAATAGGAGAACTATCATTTACCCAAATTATATTTTCAAAAAAATCAGAAAATGATTTTCCCGCTACAAAGCCACCCTCGATTCTAATATCTAAATCAATTTTAACAATATAATTAGTTGGAGTAGTATTATACTTAATATTTATAGCTCCAATATCACTATTAAGACTTAGACTTTCAATAGGTGGAGGAGCTCCTTGATAATAATAGGTATCTGAGTACTCAAATCTACCCCAATTTACAGCTACAATGATTCCAAATATAGAGGCCCCACTAACAACAATAACAGCTGCTATAATTAATACTATTTTTGTACTTCTTATCATTTAAATCATTTTTAAATAGAGTTTATTAAATTATAAGTATCTATTATTACACCCAATATTTAAATAAACTTTAGGCTAATTATTATATTTTATAAAAAGAAAAAAAAAGTTAGAAAAAATTATGACAAAAAGGAATTATAACTTTCTAATAAGTGATTGAGCAAAATTCTTCGCATTTTCAAGGTCTTCTTCATCTGGATGCCCCTTGAGCCTCTGTTGATGTTCTTCAGCTTTTCTTCGTTGTTCTGGTGGTAATCTATCCAACATTGCGTTACGTGTTGCTTCTGGTAATCCGATATTATCTCCCATACAATCAAATGTGTCTGTAATCTTCGAAGTAGTTTTCCCTAGTTTCCTTTTAACTACTTTAAATCCATCTTGATAACTATCTAGACTTGCATGTGTACAGAAAAATACAAAGTTTACAGGTAATTCTTCAGCCGAATTTACTAGATCACTTAATGATTTATGTACACGGCTAGCATATATTCCTGATCCTAAAAATACTAAATCATAATTTTTCAAACCTGAAGGATCTACCTCATTTATAGGTTTTAAATCTGTCTCTTTACCTTCACATCCTTCAAAAATACTTCTCGCCACTTTTTCTGTATTTCCTGATTGCGAATAATATGTTACTAAAATTTTCAATTAATTCACCTCAGTAAACATTTCATAATTTAAGTTTTTAAATTTAAGAATAGAAGATTATTAATAATTTCTATTCTATTTCTAAATTGAAAAATTTTTTCGCATTCTCAACTGTTTTTTCACTTACTAATTTTTGGGGCATATTATGAGAATAGGCAATAGCGGCTATAGAATATCTAACATTTGAAGGTACATTTATAGGTCCTCTTTTATAAGGATGTTGATAATAAGCATCTGTCTCAGTAACCAGCGATTCTAACGGTGAGAACTTCGTGATCTTACGCCATCTATCAAATCCATAAGCAGAACTAGGTACAGAAAGCATAAATCCTTGATTAGGTAAGGTTCTACCATATTCTTCTGGTCCTGAAAAACAATGCCACATAATCTTGTTAGGATTTATTTTAAATTCCTTTAAAATATTGAGAATTTCTTTATTTGCCCCATCTCTTTTGTTAAACCTATGTTTAGGGTGTTGTCTATCGAATTCATGTTCAGCAGCGTTCCTAACATGTAAAACATAAGGTTTGTTAAAATCTTTGGTTATTTCCAGAATTTCTTTAAAAACTTCTACTTGTCTATTTCTCTTCTCTAAAGTTTTAGCATGATGAAAATCTAATCCAATTTCTCCAATTGCTAAGTACTTTTCTTGATTATTTTGAATATACTCAACCCAGCTTTTCCATTCAGTATCATATTGTTGTTTAGGTGTATAAGTTATTGTCTGTGGAGCAAATCCGACTGTAAAACCGAAATTTTTTTCTTTTTGCTTCATAAACTTTGTAGTTAAATTCAGTGTTAACATATCTATAGTACTTGTGATTAAATATATTCCACCCATTTTCAAATAATCTAAATATTGTTTTTGATCTGGTGGTAATCGATCATTTTTAGGGCGAGGAAAAGGTAAATGACAGTGAACATCAATAAATTTCAGATTTTCTTCTGGTTCTGGTATACTAATTTTTTTAGGCATATCAATTTGAAGGTAAAAAATTTATCAGAAATTTGGTCTGGTTAAATTTTTAAATAAATTGTTTTATTAAGGTTTTATCAAATTAATTGAAAGTGAGCTTAAAATGAAAGAAGAAACAGGCAAAAGGGATGGAAATAAAAAATTTCTTCGGAATATAGTTGGCTTTATAATTTCACTAATTATTGCGGAGTTTTAACTAATTCTTTAAATAATGTCCTTTATTAAAGTGTATTATGAGTGATCAGTTAAAGTCTAAAATTAAGGAGTTAGAAACAAAAAAGAAGGAATTACAACCGAAAATCGATGAAATTAACGTAAAAAGAGAAGAGGAACTCCAAAATGTCAATAAAAAATATGATCATATGATATATGACGTTAATTATACAGTTCAGCAATTAGAAGATGAATTTTATAATGATCTAATTAAATCTTTTGTAGAGATTGTTACAAGAGAATTTGATGCAAAAAGAAGTTCAGATATTTATCAAGTAACGAATGAGTTTAAGGATTACAGAGAATCTATTGCTCAATTTGATATGTTCCCTGAAGAATTAGTTAATAAAATGCATAAAGTAATAAATGGAGATCCAATTGAAGATATTATGTACGATATTGAAAATATTCAAAAAAAATATCTGAGATCTTAGAACTATAACCTTTAAAGTTCACTTATCACTTTTTTCAAAATTTCAAATTAAAGGTGCTTTTTTTTAGATAATATTTAGATATTACATAGATAAATATGTAAATTCAAATCTCTTGGAATATAGACAAATAAGAATATCAGTAATTATAATATGCAGTTATTTGAAGAAGAAGTTGAAATATATAACTCTAAGATGAGAATTCTAAACTGGCTTTACGACGAGCTGAGGCTCCAACCTGAAATTCTGAAAGATATTATTAATGAAAAAGGCCAAAGATTACCATTAAACCTATAAATTCTCTTTAACATATACTTTTATAATTATTATAAATTTTTCGCCATTTTTCTATAAAAAAAGAGATTTTTAATGAAGAAAAAAAAATTTTAAAAAAGAATTACTAAAAAAATTTATACACTAAATCTTCTTATTTTATTCTTCAGCAACTTCTTTTGCTTTTGCCTTTTCTAAAGCTATTATTTGTTTTTGGAGTGTTTTAATTTCTCTTTGAACTTCTTTAATTTTGCCTTTCTTTTCATTTTCAATTTCTTTCAATTTAGCATTTAAAGCTTTTTCTTTATCATTTTTTAAACTAGTAAGAGTTTTACTAGCATCCTTTGCAGCTGCGATTTTTTCTTTCTTTTTCTCAGTCCATTCCGCTGCTTTTTCAATAGCTTCATCTCGAAAGTTTTCTTCTTCTTCTAATTTTACTTTTGATTCTTCAATTTTAGGGTCAAATTCTTCTTCAATTTCTGCTTCTGCTGATGCTTCTTTTTTCGCAGCATCTTCTTCAATTCTTGTTATTTCATCTTCTTTTGCACTAATTTGACCTCTTATATGTTCTTCGGACATATTATATCAAACCTAATAGTTTTTCAAAATATTATTTTTTTTGTTCTATATTAATTTAGAATAAAATTTTTTTTCAAAATCTTCTAGTAGTTTTAAGAAAAATAACTTTTTAAACTTTCTTTCACCAATTTTTGAAAGTTAAAAAAGTAAGAAATAGAAATTTGGAAAAAAATAATTATTATCAAAAAGAATTTTAAGAGGATTTTTTTATTATAAACTCCCAACTACACCAAAATTCATCGGGATGTGGATCAGGAGGACACGCAATACATTTTGTTTCTATTCTTGGATCTATGGTTTTAGCAAATAGACTGTATTCTACTATACCTACTTGCTTGCAAGGGAAATCAGGAAGACCTCGCCGTTTTCTAGCGGATTGAACACGGCAATCAATCATTCTAAACACACATTTATTATCCGAAACTCCAATAACTTCTTGTATATTAATATTAGCATATACTCTATATTTTAGAGCTTTAATTAAAGCGGGAATTCCACCATTTTCTGGAATTTTAAATCTATCCATTATTCTTTTTGTTTCAATAACAGTGAATCGTTCCCACTGTTTTACATCAAGTTCTATAGCCTTTTCAAGCCCATATTCGTTTTCAACTGCTTGGAACCACGTACCATCGATAGCTAACCAATTTTTGGATAAATCTTCGATATAATTCAATAAATCCTCCTTAGTAAGTGATTCTAAATCTTCTCTCATATTAATCGACATTATAGATTATATTATTAAACAAAGTCTTGATATATATCTAAATCTTATCTTAAACGGGATAAAGATGGGTGAATTTCAAAGAAAAATTTATTAGCATTTTAATTTTAATTATTTTAGTATCTATTTTATCCAGAAAAGCATAATAATATTAGAATTTGTTGAAGAAAATGGGAAAAACCTTAACTGAAAAAATCTTAGAACAACACTTAATTGAAGGTATGTTAGAAAAGGGAACTGATATCGGCATTAAAATTGACCAAACCTTAACTCAAGATGCTACTGGAACAATGGCATATTTACAATTTGAAGCGATGGGAGTCTCACGTGTTCAAACTGAATTATCAGTGAGTTATGTCGATCATAATACATTACAGACTGATTTTAAAAATCCCGATGATCATAGATATCTTCAAAGTATCGCAGCAAAATATGGTTTATATTTTTCACGACCAGGAAACGGTATTTGCCATCAAGTCCATCTTGAAAGGTTTGCTCGCCCGGGAAGAACATTATTAGGTAGTGATAGTCATACACCTACCGGAGGCGGTGTAGGGTCAATCTCAATTGGTGCAGGAGGACTTGATGTTGCAGCTGCAATGGCTGGAGAATCATTCCGCTTAAAAATGCCAAAAGTCGTTAAAGTATACCTTACTGGGAAACTTTCCGACTTTGTATCTGCTAAAGATGTAATACTAGAGGTTTTAAGAAGAATAGGCGTGAAAGGGGGAGTTAATAAAGTTTTAGAATACATTGGTCCAGGAATAAAAACATTAACTGTTCCGGAAAGAGGAACAATAACAAATATGGGGACTGAAACTGGAGCTACCACATCAATCTTTCCTTCTGATGAGATTACTAAAGAATTTTTAGAAGCTCAAGAGAGAGGAGATCAATGGATTCAACTAGAACCAGACGATGATGCTGTATATGATGAGACAATCGAAATTAATTTAAGTGAATTGGAACCATTGATTGCCGAGCCTCATAGCCCTGGGAATGTTAAAACTGTCAGAGAATTAGAAGGATTAAATGTAGATCAAGTTTGTATCGGGAGTTGTACTAATTCTTCCTTAAGAGATCTTAAAGTCGTTGCAAACATGTTAAAAGGGAAAACTATAAACCTAAATACTGTTTTGACGGTATCTCCTGGTTCCCGACAAGTAGTTGATCATATGATAGATTCTGGCGAAATGGGTTATTTAGTAAAAGCTGGAGCAAGGATTTTAGAAAATGCCTGTGGTCCATGTATTGGTATGGGATTAGCTCCTAAAAGTGAAGCTGTTTCTTTAAGAACTTTTAATAGGAACTTCCTTGGAAGATCAGGTACAAAAAGTGCTAATGCTTACTTAGTAAGCCCTGAAACTGCCGCAATAGCTGCAATTGAAGGAAAAATTACAGATCCAAGAAAATATGGTGATTTACCCAAATTTGAAATGCCGAAGCAATTTATGGTCAATGATAACTTGATAGTGCCACCATTACCCCTTGAAGAGGCTAAGAATATAAAGATTGTCAGAGGTCCAAATATTAAGCCGTTACCAGAATTTAATCCTCTACCCAATAAATTAGAAGGAGAGGTTCTTCTAAAGGTTGAAGATGATATAACAACAGATCACATAATGCCCGCTGGAGCTAAAATATTACCATTAAGGAGTAATATTCCTGAGATTAGTAAATTTGTCTTCAATGTGGTTGATGAATCCTTTCATGATAGATCTCTTGAGAAGGGAGGGGGATTTATTGTAGGAGGCGAGAATTATGGACAAGGATCAAGTCGTGAACATGCAGCTATTGCACCTAAATATCTCGGAATCAAAGCTGTAATAGTAAAAAGTTTTGCACGTATTCATTTAGCTAATCTATTAAATTTTGGTATAGTTCCTTTAACCTTTGTAAATAAAGAAGATTATAATAAAATTGATGCTGGAGATCGATTTGAGATTGACTTAACTACCATCAAATCTGGCAATGTTTCATTAAAAAATCTCTCAAAAAATTTGGATTTTGAATTAACTCATTCTCTTAGTGATCAAGATCTAGAAGAATTAATGGCTGGGGGAAAATTAACACTAATAAAACAAAAACACGCTAAATAGAAAAATTTATACGAATTTTTTTTACTTTTTTTATATTTAACCCAATAATGTTTGATAAAAAATTCAAACAAGATCCCAAAAAGCGATTTTCTTCAAGAGTGGAAAATTATATCAAATATAGGCCAAAATATCCTCAAGAAGTAATTGAATTCTTAAAAGAGAAAAAAATTCTTTCTACTGATTCTGTAATCGCAGACATTGGATCAGGAACAGGCATATTAAGTGAATTATTTCTTAAGGAAGGGAATTTGGTCTATGGTGTCGAACCAAATATTGATATGAGAAATGCGGGGGAAACAATATTAAGGAAATATTCAAATTTTATTAGCATGGATGGATCTGCAGAATCTACTGCATTAGATCCAAATAGTATTGATATTATCACTGCTGGTCAAGCATTTCATTGGTTTAATCTAGAAAAAGCCAAGTTAGAATTTTTACGCATTCTTAAGCCTGAAGGTTGGGTTATCTTAATATGGAATCGTCGAGAAAAGATGAATAACGAATTCTTAAAAGAATATGAAAAATTTCTCTTGAAGTATGGAACCGATTATAAAGCGATCGAAAAGAGTAAGCTAGATTTTGATAAATTTTTTAGAGGGAATAAATCGGAAAAAAAGTATAATAGAACAAAATTTGATAACTATCAAATATTTAATTATAATGGTTTAAAGGGTCGACTCCTTTCTACTTCATATATACCTTTAGATGACAGTCCTGAATACAACAATATGTTGCTTGATTTAAAACAGTTATTTGAAAAACATCAAAAAGATGGACTTATAAGGTTTGAATACGATACTGAAGTATTTTATGGACAATTAATATAATTAATTAAATTTCTTCCAGATAGTAATTTATTGACCCTTTAATCATTTTAAACTTTTCAAGTGAAGGTAATATTTCACCTTTTTTTAATAAACTTAATCCCTCTTCATTTAACTTAATAACAGTTTCCTTAAGCTCTTGAAAACTAAGATCCTTTTGAAGCTTTATTAGAACTTTTGAATATGTTTCAATTAAATTAGTCTTTTTTATAGATTCAGCAAGTTTAAGAAGATTTTCACACTGTGCGATCGCATTTTTATATTTTTTATCTACTTGAAGAGTTTTAATATCTTGTGCTAATTTATCTATAGTTTGTACAATATTCAAATATGTTTGCTCTGCTTTTACAACGTCCTTTTGTATATATTCAAGTTCCTTAAGATATTCTGAAATTCCGTTCTCTTTAAGTTGTTTTATCAAATCTAATAATTTTAACTTTAAATCATCAAAGAGAAATTTTTCTTTTAAGCTAATGCTTTCTTCTATTAGATTTTGAGCTTTCTCAATAAGTTCTTTTTTTATTTTAGCGTCCATATGTTTTTTCTCAAAATCCTGCCATTTACTTCTTAATTCAGTATCAGCAAGATTCAAAAGTAGATTTTTAGCCTTTTCGATCGTCTCTTCAGTTTTTAAAAAGTCCTCAGCAATAAGTCCCGCATTAAAACTATGTTCTAATTGGTTTAATTCAGTCTTTAACTTTTTAATTTTCTCAAGTCTTAATCTTTCTTGTTCAGCACGTAATCTTTTACGTTCCTTTTCTTCTCTTTCTTTTAATAACTTTTCAATTCTTGCAATTAATTCTTCTTGTTCTCTAATAAATGATTTTAAATCTTCAGGTTTAGCTAATTCTATGATCTGATGGGCAGATGCTAAAGCCTCTTTTAATTGTCCTTTTATATATGCCTGACCTTGAATACCAAGGAGATCATCAATTTGAGAAATAACTCTAATTTTTCTTTTTTCTTCTTTTTCCTCTATAGGTTCAGTTTGATCTTCGGTCAAATTATTTCTACTTTTTATTTATTATATTCTTGTAAATGAAATATTATCTGTTCAAAAAGCTTTAAAGATTCTGAACAAGAACCATTATTTAGAGCATCAATACCATTTTTACTTAAGATCTCTATGTTCTCTAGTAATTGCTTGGCAGCAAGAAATTTAGCTCCAAAATTATCCCATTTTGTTTTAATTTCCTCATCAACAAGCTCAGATATTAACTTTCCTCCTTTTTCAAAAATCTCAGTTGCCCCTGATATATCCAAATTTTCTAAAGAAGACTTAAATTCTTTTTCTAATCTTAGGAGATCATTTTTTAATTTCTCTTGTTCTGCTACCCATTTCTTTTTTTCTTTTAAAATTAATTCTTTTGCACTTGAAATTAACGATAAATCATATACAGTTTCATATTTTTTAATGAAAGTTTCAACTAAACTATGAGCTTCTAATATCTTTTTAGACATAATTAACTCATTGTATTTTTTTTCCACCCTAGTAGTTTCTTCTTCAATTTCGGAAACTATTTGCTTACTTTCAAATTTTTCACTCAATTCTGATATCAATCTTTTTTGTTCTGTTACAAGAGCATCATCTTGAATTTTTTGCGCTAATTCAATTATATCTTTCAATAATTCAATTGCGCTCTTGTAGTCTTCAGATTTTATTAAATTTTCTGATTTTTCTTTTAATCCATCTATTTTTTCTAAAATTGGAAGCACAGTTTTTTCTTGATAGTCAACGATTTCATATAATTCATCTTTAGATATAGCCAAATTCTTAAAGAATTCAAACGGTTCTGATCTCATATCAAAAGTAATATTTCTGATAATTCTAAACTGAGAGAACTCTTCTTTTAATAATACTCGAATTCGCGAAATATGGTTTTTTAAAGCTTGAGTTGCATTCCTTCCAATCCAGATGTACATTGTTTTTATTTTTTGGATATAGATAGCCAAAATATTAACGATTGTAAAGACTTCTTTTATGTTTTTATACGCTATCTCATCAAAGGTTCCATCAAAATTTAACTTAAAAGTTTTTATTACAGTTTCAACCATAAAGCCTCATCTTTATACCACGTAATAAAATAGTCAAAGAATTTGTTTTTAAACGTTTGCGATTAGAAAAGCAGACTTGAGCTAAATTATTTATTTGCTCTAACTAATTTTCTTAATTTTGTGTTTATTATACACAGTATTTTAATTGTTATATTTTAACCTTAGATTTTATACCATTTTTTTTGGATCTAATAACTCATCTAAATTATCTATTTTTAAACCTATCTCTTTTATAACTTGTCTACATGTCTTTCCTTCTTTAAATGCTCTTTGTGCTATCTCTGAACACTTATCATAACCAATTATGGGTGTTAGTCTTGTGACTATCATAAGCATTCGCTCTAAATGATCATTAATTTGATCTTTATTGGCCCTCAAGGCTATTAAGCAATGATCAACAAAAGAATTAATCCCTCCAATCAAAATTTCAACTGATTCAAGCAAATTTATTATCATAATAGGCTTGCACACATTCAAATCTAAAATACTACCATATGCCTCTCCAAAGGAAATAACAGAATCATTTCCAATTACTTGGAGGCACACCTGGATTAGTGCCTCGGATTGAGTTGGATTTATTTTACCTGGCATTATTGAGGATCCAGGCTCATTTTGTGGTAATATTAATTCCGATAATCCTGCTCGAGGTCCACTCCCCATCCAACGAATATCATTAGCCATTTTTAATAGGGATAGAGCCAATAAACGTAAATTACCACTAACTTTAACTATTGTATTATGTGAAGCAATTCCTTCGGCTTTCACGGGATTTACTTTAAATGGTAAGTTAGTGATTTTAGTGAGATGAGACACAGTAAGTTTGGCAAAATTTTTATGCGTATTTAGTCCTGTTCCTAATGCTGTGCCTCCAATTGGAATAAGATATAATTCATTACAAGTGTTTCGTAATCTGTCTATGTTAGTTTCGATTTGCTTTTTATATACTTCAAATTCTAAAGATAATGGGATTGGGACAGCATCTTGAAGATGAGTTCTCCCTACTTTAACTATATCTTGAAATTCTTTTATTTTATGATCTAAATGATCTATTAACCTATCTAAAGGGGGAAATAATTTTTGAATCATATGTAATGCGGATAAATGCATTGTGCTAGGGATTACATCATTAGAAGATTGGCTCTTGTTTACATGATCATTAGGATGTACTGGAAATTTTCTCCCCAAAGGATGCCCTAAAATTTCATTTGCACGATTAGCTAAAACTTCATTCATATTCATATTTGTTTGAGTTCCAGACCCTGTTTGAAAGATATCAATAGGAAATTGATCCAAATGTTTATTTTCTTCTAAAATTTCATTAACTGCTTGAAGAATAGCATTCCCATTCTCTTTATTAATCAAATTTAATTCTATATTTGCTAATAAACAAGCTTTTTTCAGATGTGCTAATGATATTATGAATATTTCAGGGAAAGTTTTTCCACTTATTTTAAAGTTTTGAATTGCTCTTTGAGTATTGATACCCCAATACACACTAGATGGGACTTCTACCTCCCCTAAAACATCTTTTTCAATGCGAAAATTCAAATTTGCTCACGATATAAATTAGTTTTTAATATTTTTAATTAGAATAAATACATAAAAAAAGTTTATACTAAATTTAATACAATCCTAATTTTTCAGTTAACGCTTTAGCTATTCCCAGATTCGCTGGGAATAGCGAATTCTTCTATTTTCATTAAATATCATATTTTATTGTATTAAATAAAAACATTTTACTAATAATATATAAAATAAGCGTAGAGGAAAAAGGATGCATAAATTTATAGAGGAAACAACATAAAATTATTAATACAACTAAAAACATTTATTTCATAGAAAAAACATGAATCAGAAAAAAGCAAAACGGGCTCCGATTCATATTACACTTGCAGATATTGAACGGGCATATAAAAAAGTAGATGAATTTCAACGTTTAATTGAGAGGGGGAAAACCCCAGAACAAATATTCAAGGATATGCTCAGGTTGATAGAAATTGATAAGTAATTTCCTCCAAATCATCTTAGATGTTGCGTCTAACCTTAAGATTACGACTGTTATAATCGGAGGTTTAGCGCTTCCAGCTTATAATGTAGCAAGAACAACTCTAGATATTGATATCTGCATTAAAATCAAATCTCAGAAACAATTAAATCTCTTCATTGAAGCCTTAAAAGAAAAAGAGATTAATACAAACCAACATCCAAAAATAGATCATGATTTATTTACAGTATTTGGAAAGCGTAGTGAAGCAGAAATATGGTTAAAACCCTGTGATGCTTTCCAATGGGATGAACAAATGGTTGAAAAAATACAACTTTTTTTTGGAGATGTTTATGTACTAGCTGTTGAGGACTATATATTAACTAAATTAGCGAGAAGTGATCGAAGTTCAATCGATATTGATGATATATTGAAAATTATAATCGCCAATAAGGATACTTTAGATTGGAAATACTTTCATTTTCGACTTAATTGGGCAGATTTGAAAAGTGATTTTATAAAAATTATTAAAGCTTTTGAATTAGATTTCAATAATAATATCAGAAATATCTCAAGTGATATTTTAGATAAATTTAAAAATTCATTTTAGAATACTATTCTCAACCATAAATGATATATATTTTAATCTATGACTAAGTTAATAGCTTTAGATTAATATAAAGGTTATATTAGTATGGGAAGTTTTGAATTAAAAAGCCTTTTTTTATAGATTATAAGTATCTTTGAAAAAAATAGCAATATACAAGTATAAAATAACCTAAATTTCATAATATCCCATTTTTTCCGTTATTGATTTAGCTATACTTAGGTTTCGAATTGCTAAGTTTAATGGCTCCCAGGGAACTTCACACCCCAACGAAAACATATACTTCCCTCCTGGTTTTCCTGCTTCAATTGTTTTTGTTATTTCTTCAATTACTCTTGAAATAGAATATTTCGGACTTCCTAGTATTTGTGTATTTGTATTACCTCTGATACAGTTATTATTGCCAATCTTTTTTTTCGCTAAGGTAAGATTTACTTGATAGTCTAAATCTAAAATTGCGGCATTAGTACTCGATACCAATTTAAGCATATCTCTTCCTTCTTTATCGACTACGGAATTATCGCCACAAATGTGATATAATACGGGCACATCTTTTTGAATATAATCAAAAAGATCCTTTGTAGCATCTAAACAACATTTTTCATATCTCATAGGACCAATTTGAGAAATAGCAGAATCACCAGCTCCAATTATGTCTGCTCCAGCTTCAATCTGCAATTTGGCAAATTCCTTTTGTACAGGTAGTATTCTATTAATTAACTGTTTTATAATTTCAACCCAATCACTGTTCCTACATTGTAAAAGAACATTAACTAAACCAAATAAACAACAGATTTCAGCGAAAGGAGCTTCAATCCACCCTACTATACATTGATTTCCCTCCAATTCTTTAGAGAATTTTTTAACAGCGTTGACTCTATTCATGATTCTCTGATTTTCAAGCAATAAGGGAGTTTCTATTGATTCAAAATCTTCAATCTTAATATGCGTTTGAGCGACAGGTGTATGGCTTTCCCAATCAATCTCAACACCCCAAGCGTTTGCTTCTCTGTAAGCATCGGTGGACACATTCACATGATCGATACCAAAAAATTCAGCACATTTGATTTGAGAATCTACTAAAACCTCTGGTTTTTGGCAATATTCATGATTATAATCTACATTAGCTAAACTGGCAGCCATATGCATAATAAATGGATTAAAAGGGATCTTTTCAGGTATACCAGTAATTGCAGAAAGAGTTAATTCCCTCGAGTTCATTATTTTTTTATTAATTTTTTTTATATATATTTGTAATTCAATCGAATTACTATTAGTATTTTGGCAAAATCATATTATTTATAAAAGACTATGAATTTTCTAGTAAAAAATTGCTAAATAGGAGCGTTAAAGCAAAATTTTGAAAAGTTATGTTACTTTTAAATTAAATTAAAAGAAAAATAAGATTGGCATGTTAAAGAAAAATTCTTATACAAATTTGATAAATCATCTAAAAGATTGGATATTTGGATTACCAAGTTCTGAATATTTAATGCCATTAATTGAATTACGTTTCACTCCTGAGGAAGCTGATTTACTTTCGAAAATTCCATTTCTACTTCATACTACTGAACAGCTTTCTGAGAAACTAAGTATCCCTGTTAAAAAACTTAAAAAAAAATTGGAAAAACTAGCAAAAAAAGGCATATTATTTCGTGTAGAGGGAATTTCTGGCGTTCGATACTCACTTAATGACTCATTGTTAGTTTTCTATCGTTCTATTGGATGGAAGGGTGAAGATAATAAATTTACTCGCAAGATATCACCTTATTTAAATCGATATTATATTGAAACTTATGCAGAAGAGTTTGTAGGACATGAGACTCAAGGGCTACGCGCAATTCCTATAAATGAAACTATACGTGATACACGTCAAGTTATGCCATATGAAGACATAATAAAAGTAATAGATAATTTTGAGTATTATTCTGTATCAAATTGTCCCTGTAGTCATAGACATAACCTTGATCCTAATTTTGATGATTGTAAATATAATTTAGAGAGATGCTTACACTTTGATAGACTTGGCAGATATTGTGTAGAACAAGGATTAGGTAGAGAAATTACTAAAGAAGAAACATTAAAAATATTAAGAATGGCTGCTGATGCTGGTTTGGTTCATGGAGTTTCTAATACCGAAGGAAGAATGGATACAATATGTAATTGTTGTTCATGTTGTTGCTTATTTTTAGAATCTATTGTGAAAATGCCAGGAATCCTACCACGGGGACACCAACCATCAAATTATATCCGAGAAAAAGACGAGGAAAAGTGCATTGTGTGTGGTCTTTGTGCTAGATTATGTCCAATGAAAGCACTTGAAGTTAAAAATAAAAAATTGCTATTTAATTCAGACCGATGCTAGGGATGTGGCGTTTGTGTCCATAAATGTAAACAACACGCAGCATTTTTAATACATCGTGATGGAGAACAAGATTTTCCAAAAGATCCTAGAGAACAGGCAATAAGATTCCTTAAAGAAAGAGGTCTTAATCCTCAAGAAATTTTCAAGAAAAATTTATAATGTAAAAAAACGGAAATATGAGATAAATTATGAGTAATAAAACTGTTAGGACAATTTGCTTTGAATGTCACTCCCGATGTGGAGTTCTCCTTAAAGTAAAAAATGGAAAGATAGTTGGTATCGAGGGTGATAAAGATCATCCCTTTAGTCATGGTTATACTTGCCCAAAGGGTCTAGCTATTAGTGAAATTATTTATCATCCTGATAGAATTACACATCCATTAAGAAGAGTTGGGGAGAGGGGGGAAGGAAAGTTTGAGAAAATATCCTGGAATAATGCTTTTGATATCATTTCGAAACGTTTGCTAGAAACTCGGGATCAGTATGGTGCTGAATCAGTAGTTTTTGGGGGAGGTACTACAC
>CAZBNW010000009.1:0-42722 GCA_964493385.1 uncultured archaeon
TTCTATTTATCAAATGTTATATGTGAATCTATAACTTTTTTAAAGGTATTTGATTTATTTTTTTTATATTTATGTCCCAACTAAATCCTATATCAATAAGCGATTAAATCATTAAAAAAAAAATAAATGATAATTTATTAGGTTGCATAATTTTACTATCTTATTTAAAAACATTGAATAAATTAGAAATTATAGATATATTTTCTTTAGATAAATGAAGAAAAAAGAGAAAAAACCAAAAATAAACAAGCAGAGTTCCATTAACTCACAAGACACTACCCAAAAAATGGTTCTCATCCCTGGCGGAGAATTTATTATGGGAAAAGATAGTGCTCATGAGGTTGATTTTAGTCCAGCGCATAAAGTACAGCTCGATTCGTTTTATATTGATAAGTATGCAGTAACTAATGCAGAGTATTATAAGTTTTGCCAAGAAACAGGTCATAATTTACCAGAATTTTGGGATGTTAAAAAATTTCGCTGTGGAAAGGAATTTCCAAATCATCCGGTAGTGGGTGTAAGTTGGTCCGATGCAGAAGAATACGCTGAGTGGGCTGGAAAACGATTACCAGCTGAAGCTGAATGGGAATATGCTGCTAGAGGAAAACTTAGTGATAATGATTATCCTACTGGTAAGAGATGGACTATTCCATTAAGAAGAAATACTCCAGGAGAAAATTGGGAGAATTTGATTTTAGAAGTTGACAGTAATGATCCGAATGCTTATGGATTGTTCAATATGTCAGGAAATATTTGGGAATGGACAAATGATGTTTATAAGGAAGATTATTATAAGAAAAGTCCTAATAGTAATCCTCAAGGACCTGAAGAAGGGACATTGAGGGTTATTCGTGGTGGAAGTTGGCATTCTGGGAAAATGTGTAAAAGAGTATATTTCCGAAAAGGACTTCCAGCGAATTGGGTTGATTTTGCCGTAGGGTTTCGATGCGCCAAGGATCTTTAATATATTAAATTTAATAAAAATCTGAGATCAGGACGATTTAAAACCTATCGAATTATTAAGAAAAATATATAAGAATTTGAATATATTTCGTAATTCTTGTTTATGGTAAGAAAAATTCATTGAAATCGATTAAAATAAGTCGGGGTACATCTTTTCAATGTTTTCCATTGTTTCAGTAAACAAATTATACAAGATAATATTATCATAGACAAGTGTATTTTCAAGAAAAAAATCTAAAATCTCGTTTGCTAATTTCTTATCATCCTTAGGATCATTTTCTATTTTCGCTTTAAATAAAATCTTAAATTCTTCTATCAACCATACTAATTCTTTTCTTAAACTTTCCTCTAATACTTGATGATAATTAATACTAACTTCCATTAAAATACCTCAACCCATTAATTTATTCGTAAATTTCCTTTTTCTTTATATTATATGAAATAAAATTGCTATTTATAATTTTTTTAGACCAATTTTTGCATAAACTCAGATTTGAATACATATATAGATATCAAGCAGAATTAGATCTGTATCTGTATATAAATCTAGAAATATCAGCTATACTGGAAAGAAATCATATACACATTCCAGCAGATATTAGAGTAAAAATTTCTCCCGAATATGAAAAATGGTTTTATATCTGTATCTAATTCGACCTCTGAAAAATTTTTATTAGAACTAACTATTAGAAAAGGATGCTTTTCGCGTTGTTGTTAGTGAATGGGAAAGAACACGGTATATAACTCGTTTGTAATTGTTAAGTTCATTTCTTCGAATCTCTACTAATTCTATTTATCAAATGTTAAATATGAATCTATAACTTTTTTAAAGGTATTTGATTATTTCTTATAATTTTTAAAAATTTTTTTAAAATTAATGAGGAAGGAATTTAAAAATGGCTGAAACTAAAGATTGGGTTTTTATATTTCCTATTATTGCTGCTGCCGTGCTTTTGATATCACTCCTATTTCCGATAATGGCAGTAAGAATCTTTTATTCTGGAATTATTGATCCAGCTATAGTTGGAGATATATCACCATTTGGAGGTGGGATCATGGACGAACTCGCTCCATATCTCTTATTAGTTCCAGATCTATCAAGTCTTCAAACTGGTTTCTTATGGCTTGGAATTGCTTTTTCAATTTTTTTTATTCTTGGAGCCCTACTTTTAATAATTTCAGGAATTCGAGTTAAAACTGGTAGTAAAGAACTTAAGAAAGCAAGAAGAAAATGGTTAAGAAATGGAATATCTTATATTATCACGGAATTAATCTTATTTTTTAGTTTAGCATATGGTGTTCAATTCGGCTTAGAACAACTAGGTCTTGTTGGAATTGAAATAAATTTTTTTATGAGAACAGGAATGATTTTAATAATCGTTGCTGGAGGAGTTTTAATCTTTGCATATATCTTAGCTAAAGCAGCGGGATAATTTAATTAATTCTTAACTTTTTTTTTAAAATTACTTTTATGTTTTGTTTTGTATAATCTCTTTCATTTTTTCAATGTACTCAAGGCTTTGATGCCTGAAGTAGGTGTTATATAGCTCAGCATACGCACCCCCATTAGCCATTAGCTCATCATGGTTTCCCTCTTCTACAATCTTCCCATGGTCAAGCACGATTATCCTATCTACATGACGTACTGTCCAGAGACGATGAGCAATTATGATTGATGTACGTCCTTCAATTGTTTTTTGTAGAGCATCTTGAATTCTCGTCTCAGTGAAAGGATCGACTGAAGCAGTAGCTTCATCTAAAATAAGTACTGCTGGATTTTCTAACAGGACACGAGCAAAAACAACTAACTGTCGTTGTCCCATTGAGATTAAGCTACCTCTTTCACCAGTTTTAGTTCCTAATCCCCTTGATAAATCTCTTATCCAATCAGAACCACTTGTTGAATCCAAGGCATTATGAACCTCTTTTCTAGTTGCTTTTCTATTACCATATTTTATGTTATTTTCTACAGTATCTGCCCAAAGGAAGGGAGTCTGTGGAATTATTCCCACTTGTTTCCGGTATTCCATAAGATCATAATTTCTTATACTTATCCTATCTACTAAGATATCTCCTTCTTGAAATTCATAAAATCTCGCTAAAAGTTTTGCTAAGCTTGATTTTCCAGCACCAGTATGACCAATAATAGCTACTGATTCTCCAGATTTAATTTTTAGGTTAAAATTCTGAAAAACTTCCTTTGATTCTTCATATTTAAAAGTAAGATTTTGAAATTCAATTTCACCATTAAGTTTGGATGGTTTTATATTATCTTTTTGAATTACTAAAGGTAATGTATCTATAAGAGAAAATATTCTTTCTGATGCAGCCATACCAGTCTGAAAAGTAGGCCAAAAAGAAGCTAAAGTTAATAATGGAAAGAATAAATATGTTAAACCTTGTATAAATAGGCTTAAATCTCCCACATTTATACTATTTCCCAAAACACCACTGCCACCATAAAAAACTAATAGCGTTAAAACTATTCCTTGGATAATACCTAATGAAGGAAATATACCATTAAGAACAAAAGCTCTTCTTAAGTTAACACTATAAGATGTTGTATTTACCTCATTAAAATTGTTATACAATTTCTCCTCTTGTCGAAATGTTTTTGCTATTTGAATTCCGGAAAAACTTTCTTTAACAAATGCATTGACAGAAGCTAAGGCTCTTTGACCTAAGAGTGTTTTTGATCGAGCTATTTTTCTAAAAGATAATGCTAAAATAAAAAAAAATGGAAAAGTGATGATTGTAATCAGTGTTAGTGTTAGATTTATGATAAACATAATACTCAGTAGAAAAATAATAACAAATATAGATGAAATTAATTGTATTGATAATTCGACTGTCTGTCCAAAATCCCTTGAATCTGTATTAATTCTGCTAACTATTTTTCCAATTGGATTTCGATCGAAAAATGATAGATCATGATTTAATACAGCTCTGCCTGCATCTCGTCTTAAATCTAAAACAACATCTCCTATTACCTGTGTAGTATATCGATATAAAAAATAATTAAAAACCCAAGAAAGTAAATTTAAAAATAAAATTAAGCTTAATGTAAAAATCAAATAAATCAGATTCCGATTTGTTTCTAAATTATTAATTGATATACTTGCGAGCACTGGAACGAAGGAGCTTGATAGAGAGGAGATGGTAAGAAAGAAGATCACCAGAATCATCAATTTTTTGTATGGTGCAAAATATTTTACTATTCTCTTTAATAAAACTCGGTCTTTGTATATTCTATCATAGATTTCTGCTTCTAAACCAACGTACATCCCCATTTAAGAACCATCTTCCTGTTTAATTAATTTGCTGATATCAATATCAAATTTTTTTATGAATATTTTTTGATATTCTTCAGATGATTTCAAAAGTTCTTCATGAGAACCCATCGCAGAAATTTCACCTTTTTTCAAGACAATTATCAAATCTGCCCATCGAATTTGTGAAAGTCTATGCGTTATAAGGATTGTAGTTCTATCTTTAAGAATATTTCGAAATGCTCGTTGTATTTTATCCTCCGTTTTGGAATCGATTGCTGAAGTCGAATCATCTAAGATAAGGATTTTTGGATCAGAGAGAAAAGCACGAGCAATTGCTATCCTCTGCCTTTCACCTCCACTAAGTTGAACGCCCCTTTCGCCTACCTCTGATTCATATTGACTTGGAAAGTCCATAATAAACTCATTAGCTTGAGCTTCTTTAGCAACTTGAATAATTTCTTCCATTGAGGAAGTTCTTCCAAATGATATATTATTGAATATATTATCAGAAAATAAGAAAACATCTTGCTCAATAAATGATATCTGGCTTCTTAATGATTCTAAAGCATATTCTCGTATATCTATGTTATCAATTAAAATTTTACCTTCATTCACATCATACAATCGGGAAATCAATTTTGTTAGGGTTGATTTTCCAGATCCCGTAGTTCCAACAAGGGCCACCGTTTGACCGGGGTGAATTTTAAAAATAACATTTTTTAATACAGGTTTTTTACTTTCTGGATAGGTAAATGATACATTTTCGAATTTAATTTCCCCTTCAATTACTTTTTTAATCCCTTGTATATTCGCATCGATTTCCGTCTCTGTATTCATTAACTCAATTAGTCTTTCAGAGCTTGTAATAGCTAATCGAATGATTGCAAATACAAAGATAGAGATAAAAGTGGGAAAGCGTAATTGAGCCATTAATCCATAATATGCGATAATTTCTCCTATACTCATCAAATTTAAAAAATTTAAAATTATTGCATGAACAAATGCTAATGTCATTGATATCGATAAAAATAATATAGGAAGATACTTTGCTTGAATTCTTCCTTGATCTATATATGCATTTCGATACCATTTAGCTTTTGAATAATATTTTTCCATTTCTTTAGCCTCTTGAACGGTAGCTTTGACCACCTCTATTCCAGTGAGAGTTTCATTTAAAGTGGCATTCATCATCCCAAATGATCCTCTCAATCTCCCTGTAATTGGTCCCAATTTCCGTACATATGATCTTAAGGAGAATAAAAAGAGTACAGAAAACAATAATGGTGCAAATATTAATTGAGGCGGATAAAAAATGATAATATAAATAAGAGGTACAATTAATGCTGTAAATGATTCAAAAATTAAGGAAAGTGCTGGACTTATTAAAAAATTAAGCATCCGAACATCATCGGTCACTCGCGCCATAAGTTCTCCAATTTTTTGTTGATCGTGAAACGATTGACTCTTGCCTAAGAGATTTGTATAGAATTCTCTCCTACAATCTCTCTCCATTCTTTGTGCTATTACTTCTCGCAACATGTAATTTATTAATCTCATTATTGGAGTTCCTACACCTAATAACAAGATAATGATAGTGTAGTACAATAATGTAGAATAATTTCCGATTAAAAAATCAGATATGGCATTCCCAATAATAACATAAATAATAGAAGATAAATTCGAAGCAACTATAGTCGTAAATAAAACAATAACAAATAGAATCTTATTAGAACCATGAAAAATATGTTTTAATATCCATCTTCGGGATCCTTTTCGCCGAGCTTTCTCAAAAGGATCCTTTCCCGGTGAAAATTCTACATACCGTGATGTCATTGTAGGAGAGTTTCTTCCAGTCATAAATACATGTAAATTATAATAAAATTTTTTGATTCATTTTGAATTTATTGTTTTTTATTAGAATTAATCAATGCTTAATATTTTTTAGAAAAGGTTGTTAAAATTGATTAAATAAATAAAAAAAAGACTTTTAGAGAAAAATTTTATTTCCAAACATCTAGATATGTTCAAAGAATTCTGTGATATTCTAATTTATATATTAATTTTTTTATATTTTTTATAGTGGTTGAGGATTTATAATTTGGAGTCATGAATAAGAAAAATAAAATTCTATTCTTATCATTTGTCTTAGTAATTAATGGAATGGCCTTATTCTCATTGATATTTAGGGATAATTTTGATGGGGCTCATGATTATGATGGAATCCACGATCCTGATAAATTTTATTTCACAGATTTAAAAAAATCGGATTATTCACCTAATTATAGAGGAAACGGTGATAGATTTAATATTACTCTAAAACAATCATTATTAAACAATTCAATAATTAGTTTCCCAGATTTAGAGATATCCAATACGTTTACCGAACCGTGTCCAACAGTAGACAATTTTAATAGTTCATTTATAAATGTCCTGATTGAAAATCTTAAAGCAGATAATATATCATTAGTAGTACAAAATAATCCAGATAATGGTGAAATTGATTGCGCTACAACTCGATTAACTTCTTTTTCTGTAAGTATGAATTGTTATATAATTAATGCCTCTATAAATATTAAGCGAACTGCTGGTCCTACAGGGGATATTTATTTATATGCATCTTCTTGGAATTCTGTTTTGAACAGAAGCGAACCAACAGGTATATCTACAACTCTAGGTTCAATTTCACCGACTGCTAGTGGTTGGTTATATATAGATTTAATAGATACCTTTTTAAATAATTCAAATACAGATAATAATACTTGGTTTTTTGGGTTAGTTAGAACATCAGGTGGAGGTACAATACAGTGGCGTTTTACTAAGGACATAGCTACTAACAATAATTCATATGCTTATTATTCAAATGCAGGGTGGACTTATGAAGAGAGAGATTATTTATTAGAGATTGGACTGGCACCTATAAATGCGACACCTAATCCCCAAGATATTGGTTTAAAAATAAATAACACTCAAGTTGTAGATTATGGTGTGGGTTCAGGATATTGGACATCTATGGAGGAACTCCAGAGCAGTTCAGGGATTTTGAGTTTTACAATAACTTCAGATTGGAATGCTTTATCTTTAAATATTACAGAAGTTCAAATGAATTACACTAAGACAGATTTACAAGCTAGCTCAGAATTTAATGTTTTAAAAGGAGAAAGTAAAATAAATTGGAATGTAAGTAGAAGTAATGGATTCAATTATTTTGATCCTAGAATTAACAATTATACAACAATTAATTTTACTATTCCCGCCAATTGGAATAATATAAATGTATTTAACAATAGTGTAAATAAAACTAATGACATTTTAATTCGAAATCTTAATAACGGTTATAAAGAAGTTCAAGTATTCAATGCTGGGAATGGCACTTTTTGGTTCTTGAATGCTACTTCTTCAAATTTACTACAATCAATTGATACGTATGAAAATTCAAATCCTACAACCACATTTAACTATTCAAGTATAATTCATTTCAATGCTACTTTTTCCAAAATAATTGCCCAAAATGATGGTATTATTAATTTAAGTGTGTATAACCCTACTGCCTTTAATGATGAGTTAAATTTCACTGAAATTTATTCGTCATTTGGTCCCGCATCAGAAATTTCCCTAGGAGATTGGGATGTTTCTGACAATATAACTCAATACGGAATTTTTCGTGTACAAGTATCATGGAATAATAATACCGATGCTGGATTTCTTGAAAAAAATATAACTCTTATAGGAGAAACGGATCTTACTCTCATTGAACCACTCCAAAATGCATTATTTAATTCTAATCAAATCTTTAATATTACTGTGTATTTCTATGATACTGGTTTAAATCAATCAATTGATGGGACTCTATGGTATAGTATTAATGGTGGGACTTGGCAATCTACGACGAATAATAACGGTACTACTGGATATTATAATGTTACAATAGATAGTAGTGTTTTATATCCCTATGGTCCCCAAAATGTATCCTTATCTTTAAATCAAACTTATTACTATAATAAATCTCTTGATTACAATTTCAGTATAATTGGAGTATCAGAATTAACACTAATATCTCCTGCTCAAAATTCATTTTTCACACCTAATCAGAGCTTTAATATTACTGTTTATTATAATGATACTTTAAATAATCAGCCAATTAATGGTACTATGTGGTATAGCATTAACGCAGGAGTATGGCAATCTACGACAACCAACAATGGGACTGCGGGATATTTCAATATTACAATTGATTGTAGTTCCTTCGATCCTTACGGTCCTCAAAATGTATCAATCTCATTAAATCATACATCTTACCAGAATAAAACACTCGAATATAAATTTTCAGTGGGAGGTTTATCAGAATTAATATTAGTAGCTCCTAATCAAAACGCTACCTTCTATTCAGATCAAATTTTTAACGTTACTGTTTATTATAATGATACTATAAATGAGCAGCCCATTAACGGGACTATGTGGTATAGTATTAATGGGGGAGCATGGCAATCAACCACCAATAATAATGGCACTGATGGATATTATAATATTTCTATTGATTGTAGTATTCTTGATCCTTACGGACCTCAAAGTATCTCGATCTCATTAAATCATACTGATTATCAGAATAAAACTCTTGATTATAATTTTAAATTAATAGGATTATCAGATCTGACATTAATAACACCTACTCAAAATGCTTTCTTTAATTCTGATCAAAACTTTAACATCACTGTTTATTATAATAGTACTACGAATAACCAACCAATTAACGGTACTATGTGGTACAGCATCAATGGGGGAGCATGGCAATCAACGGCAGACAATAATGGCACTACGGGATATTACAATATTACAATTGAATGTAGTATTTTCGATCCTTACGGTCCTCAAAGCGTCTCAATCTCATTAAATCAAACTTATTACCAGAATAAGACTCTGTATTTCAATTTCACAATCATCGGATTAACTGATTTGATATTAATAAATCCTTCCCAAAACCAATTATTCAGTACAAATCAAACCTTCAATATTATCGTTTATTTTAATGATACACTGAAAACTCAACCTATTGACGGTATTATGTGGTATAGTATTAATAGTGGGATATGGCAATCTACGGCAACCAACAATGGGACTGTTGGATATTACAATATTACAATTGATTGTAGTTCCTTCGATCCTTATGGTTCTCAAAGTGTTTCGATCTCTTTAAATCAAACTTTCTATCAGAATAAAACTCTTGATTATAATTTTAGAGTAATATGCTTAACAGAATTAAGTATTAGCTATCCAAATCAATTTATAAATAAATTTTCGGATGAATTATTCAGCATTACGATTTATTTTTATGATAATAACAAAGTTTTAGGTATTACAGGTGCAGATATTAGTTACAATGTTAATGGAACAGTATATAATTATGTTTATGAGGTAGGAAATGGCTATTACAATATTACTATTTACAATTGGCAAGTACGTAGTGATACTGGTTATGGCTTAATTGATATCACCATAAATGCAAATAAAACTAATTATTTTAATCAAACATCAGTTTTTCATTATTATCTATATAATGCAACTACACAGTTAATAGATCAAGACACTTTAAATGTAATAAGAAGTCAAAATGTTACTTTTACTGGTTATTATTTGTTTAACGATTCGACTCCTATACTAGGAGCAAATCTACAAATGATTTCAATCAATCCAAACTTTTTTTATACTTGGGGGGGTAATGGAGATGGTAGCTATTATATAGAACTGGGTACTACAAATGTGCTTGGAATGGGTAGTATTCCCTACACTATAATCTTCAATATATCTTCACAATTTAATCAAACTCAGATATATTCGGTAAACCTATATGTATGGAATAGAACTGATTATATAGTTAATAACTTAAGTCAGATAAATTACTCATACTATCTCAATTCTGAACCGTGGATAATTTATTATGGCGAAGATGTTACATTTAATATTTCTTATTTCGATACAGATAATGGTGATAAGTTGATATCTGGAGCATGGGGTAATTTTACATTATTTAATTCAACGAAGAATTGGGAATCTATTTTGATATATACAGATATCAATGGATTTTATTATTTCACATTAAACACAAGTGATTTATTCACAGGGATATATAATGTCAAGGTAAAATTAAATTCAACAAATTTTAATTCCACAATAAGTATTTTTCAATTCGAGGTAATAGCTTGCAACGTTTCAGCCAATATTTTAGCTTTAAACCAATATGGAAGTACTATTAATTTAAATAACACGATTTATGAAGCTTATTTTGGTGATAACATTACGATTTATATGAATTTTTTAAATTCCTTTTCAAATACTCCTATAATTGGAGGATTTGGAAACTTAACATTCAACAACCAAAGTTCTTATTATTCAGATATCGATAACGATGGAATTTATATCTGGGAATTAAATTCTAGTAATTTAGAATTTGGTAGATATTCGTTTATTGTTAGCTTCAATAAAGTAAATTTCCAGAATCATTCTTTTGAAATATTTTTCGATATTAATAGGTTTAATATTGATATAACCGTTATTGAACAACCAGATGAGGTCTCTCTTGGTGATATTTTTAGTATTACATTGAATATTACTAACCAATTTATTGGTGAGCCAATTAGTAATTTAAATGTTTCAATTTTTATTGATTTCGGGGTTCATTCATGGGAAGATTTTAACATTACTTCTGTTGATGGACTAATTTCCTTTAAGATCAATGTCCCTCTAAATGCTACAAAAGTAAATGTAACTATTCAATTTATTGGAGATAGTTCATTTAAGCCTTCTGAGGTTGTTTTTCCTATTAATTTAAATACGTCCGATAACGGTGATTTAATAAATCTAACTCTATTAATTTCAATATTTCTAATTTTGATTGGAGGAGCAATAATTGGAGCAGGATTATTTATAGTTTATAGAAAGAAAAGATCTAGTTCCCCAGAAACCATTGCTGAAGAAGAATCCAAAATATTATCCTCTTCAAAATCAGAAGAAGAGTTTAAAGAGTTTATACAAGAGGATATTATTATACTAAAATCTATTGAAACCACTAAAGAAATTGATAATATTATTAAAAAAGGAGAAAAAATTGATAAAAAATTCATGATACTAAGCTTTGATAAATTGAAAGATAAAATTGAATCCAAAATATCGGTATCCATAGATAAAGGAGAATATATTAAAGAGCTAGTAGATAATAAAACAATCATAGAAAAATTAGATAAAATTGCTTTTGATGAGCATCTTGAACTTGAAGAGCTTAAAAATTTTATAAATAAATTAAATGAAGAAGGGTTAGATTTACTCAAAGAGGGGGATTTAAAAAACTCGCTAAAAAAATTCAAGAGGATTAGAGAATTATTAACGAATTATTTTAAATAATTTATTTTATACTAGTTTTTCTTAAAAAACTAGATAAAATGAATAACTATTAAGATTTGAGTTTGAAAATAATATTAATTCATCATTCTAGAAGGATTATTAACGGGTTAATAACACCAGTGAAGTTCTATGAAATATTAACCATTAATTTAAATATTATTAGTTTTATAAAATAATTGTGTCGGATAAAGAAATTGCTTATGATGTAAGGTTAGAAGAAAGATTAGAGGAAATTAAACTCCAAATTTGGTTGAACGAGGAGTTACAGTTACAACCTAGGAAATATCATTTACTAATACTGAAGAATCTTTCAAAATAAATAAGAATTCTATTTTTATACAATTTTAATGCAATTTCAATTTTTATAATTCTTTTTTGTGCTAATAAGAGTAGTGGTGGCTTCTATCCATTGAGATAATTCTGAGTCAGTTCTGCAGAATGAAACTATTTCATCTAAAGCCTAAAGATTGTTAAATTTACACTCAACTAGTAAATCCCAACCACCATATACGGGTGTTGCATAAGTAATTTCCCAATCTTCATTTGGATTGCTAGATATCAACCCTTTTAATTTTTCTGTGACTTTCCATTGAGTACCGATGATTTTCAGTCGAATTAAAATATATCCACGATAATAAATTAATTTAACACCTATATATTAATATGATTTTTCTTTTCATGCTGATAAACAGTCATAATATAAATCAGATCTACCAATAAATTTCTTTTAAAGTCTCGTGATAATCATTGAGAGATTTAATCTCAATTTTTTTCTTCTGTACATTTTCAATGGCATCTACAACAGCTTTAGCAAGCTGTAAATTAATTAAAACGGGAATATTAAAATCGACAGCCATACGCCTTATTTGATATTCATCTTCTATTACTTTGCGGAACTTTTCTTCTACAGTTGTTGGGAGAGGAACGTTAATGACCATATCAATTCTCCCATTTACCATGCACTCCCGAATGTTTGGTTCCATTCCCCGGTCACTTAATTTATATAACTTCACAGCAGGAATTCCATTTTCTCGAAGCGATTCTGCTGTGTGCTCCGTTGCAAAAATAGTAAATCCCAAATTTTTCAATTTAGTGGCGATTGGAATAATCTGTTTCTTTAACTTATCTCCGCCAACTGAGATTAAGACATTACCTCCATCAACTGGTATATATTGCTCAGCGGCCTCTAATGCTTTCATCAAAGCGTCCGGTAAATCTTCACCAAAACAGGCTACCTCGCCCGTACTGTTCATCTCTACGCCTAATATTGGGTCTGCATTGTCTAGGCGCATGAATGAAAACATTGGGGATTTTACAGCAACAAAATCTCCGTAGGGCAAATTTATTAGTCTCTTAGGTATCTTTTTGCCCATAATGACTTCCGCAGCTAATTTCATCAGATTAATTCCTCTGACTTTGGATACATAAGGCATACTTCTACTTGAACGGAGATTACACTCAATAACGAATACTTCATCATTCTTTACAAGATATTGTATATTAAAGGGCCCTTGAATTTTAAGCGCTAATGCAATTCTTCTGGTATAATCCTCAATATCCTTTTTAACTTTATCTGAAATCGTAATTGGAGGAATAGCCATTGTTGCATCGCCTGAATGGACGCCCGCATTTTCAATATGCTCTACTATAGCTCCGATAAGAACATTATCTTCATCGCATATTCCATCACACTCTACTTCTCTTGAATCCGTAAAGAATTTTGTAATCACTACTGGATATTCTCTTGAAACTGCAGCTGCTAAATCAAGAGTGTCTCTCAAGGTTTTCTCATCATATGAAACCCTCATTGCCGCACCGCTTAAAACATATGAAGGTCGTACAAGAACAGGATATCCGACTTTTTTAGCGAAATAAATTGCTTCTTCAGTAGTTGTTAACATGGCCCACTCAGGTTGCTTTATACCAAGTTGATCTAGTAAGCTACTAAACTTTGCTCTATCTTCAGCCATGTCTACCCTAGAACCATGGGTTCCTAAGATATTAATACCTGCTTTACGGTAGAATTCCGAATATTTAGCAAATTTTGCAGCAAGGTTTTGGGCAATTTGACCACCTGCATTCAGAACGATACCTTGGGCTTTCTCTAGCTCAGCAATGTCCAAGACCCTTTCACCAGAAAGCTCTTCGAAATATAAGCGATCAACTACATCATAATCAGTGCTAACCGTCTCTGGATTGTAATTAATCATGATAGCTTTGTCTACTCCCAATTTCTGAAGCCCCCATAAGCAATTAACACTACCCCAGTCGAATTCGCAGCTACTTCCGATTCTATAAGTACCACAACCTAGAACAATAACCTTCCTAAGATTATCTCTTTCTTCTTGTTCGTAATCAACGTCGTGTTTATTTCCCCAATAAGTAAGATATAAGTACTGCCTTGTCGGGACAACTTGACCTGCCAAAGTATCAATTTGCTTGACATATGGAACAATATTGTATCTTTTTCTTAGCCTCCTTATCGTTGGAGTGTCATTTCCTAAAATGTGCGCAATCTGTCCGTCCGAAAAACCATATTTCTTTGCTTTTAGTATCCAATATCGCTTATCATCATCTGAAGATTCAAGCAAATTTAGTTTTTTAAGTTCATCTTCAATGTCAATTATGTTCTTTAACTTATAGAGGAACCATTTATCAACCCTAGACCTTTCATAAATTTCGTTAATACTAATTCCTCTTTTTATTGCTTCTCCAATTCTTATGAATCTCAGATCTGTGGGATTTCTTAACTCATATTTCAATTCATTAATATCCTCAATTGGCTTAATATCGTTACCTACAAAACCTCTTAGCCCAATATCAAGCATACGGATTGCTTTTTGACAAACTTCCTCGAAACTTCGTCCGATACTCATGCATTCTCCAACACCTTTCATCTGTGGCCCTATGCGTCTGTCAACTTTTTCAAATTTAGTTAGATCCCATCGAGGATATTTCATTACCATATAATCTGTCGCGGGTTCAAAATTTGCCGTAGTTTTTAGTGTTATCTGATTTAATAATTCGGGTAATGTATATCCTATTGCTATTTTTGCTGCTATATATGCTAAAGGATAGCCTGTTGCTTTTGAGGCTAGAGCAGATGATCTAGATAATCGTGCATTAATCTCAATAGCTCTATGCTTCTTAGAGAATGGATCAAGAGCCCATTGAATATTGCATTCCCCGCATACACCCACCCCCTTTGTTGCTCGTATAGATGCGGAGCGGAGCATTTGCAATTCCTCATCGGGTAAGGTTTGAGCCGGAGCTACAACAATAGAATCTCCTGTATGAATTCCACAAGGATCCACGTTCTCCATACTACAGTTAATGAAGCAATTATCCTCTGCATCTCTTAAAATCTCAAATTCTATTTCTTTCCAACCCCATACGCTTTCTTCAATTAAAATTTGATTAATCCTTGATTGAGCTAAACCTCTTTTAGCTAATCTTTCAAATTGTTCCCAATTGTAAATAAATGCCGAGCCTTGGCCTCCTAATACATACCCAACTCTTAACATTATAGGAAATCCAATTTCTTTGGCTGCTTCTATAGCATCTTTATAATTATTTACCGCTACACTTCTACATACAGGACAATCTGCATCATTCATTGCTTTGACAAATAAATCTCTATCTTCTGTTGCTTCTATAGCTTCAACTGGAGTACCACATACTTTAACATCATATTTCTCCAAAATTCCCGCTTCTTTTAACTCAACGCCTACATTAAGACCTGTTTGACCTCCAAAAGCTAAACAAATCCCATCAGGTCTCTCTTTTTTAATTATTTCTTCGCAATATTTAATGTTTATAGGGAGTAAATAAACCCGATGGCTCATCTGAGGATCAGTCTGTATTGTTGCAATATTTGGGTTGATAAGGATTGTCTTTATACCTTCTTCATTAAGAGCTTTTAAGACTTGGCTGCCGCTATAATCAAATTCCCCAGCTTGACCTATTCTAACTGCACCCGAACCAATGACCATAACCTTCTTTAAAGATTCATCTAAGGGCACGCTTTTTTACACCCCCATAAGTTCAATAAATTTGTTAAAGATTAGCTCTTTCATATCCAATGCCCCCGGTGATGCTTCAGGGTTAAATGCTACCGAAAATATTGGTTTACTTTCATGAATTAGACCTTCATTAGTATTGTCATCTTTGTCATGAAAGAATTGTTTAAACCCATTTTCCTTCACATCTTTAAGGCAATAGGCATGATTCTGAAATGTAATATAACAATGCCCAGTGGCACTTTCCACTGTAGTTCTACCTCCTCGATGTTCTGCCGTCATTTTATAGCATTCGGAACCATTAGCAATACCTATTATCATATTTCCAAGACCAATTCCCATAGAGGGAATACCGTCTTTTATTAAATTTTTAACAGTTTCAATAGTATCTTTATATAAGCTTGGATTTCCAGGACCATTCGGTATCAAAACACCATTTGGTTTTATTTCCATGATCTTTTCATAAGAATAATTATAAGGAACTATGGTTACCTCAATATTTTTTGATACTAGAGTCCTTAAAATATTGTTTTTAACACCTAAATCTAAAATTACAACAGAACCTTTTGGATTATTAAGCTTTATTTTTTTAACATCCTTAATGGATACAGTCTCTACGAGATTTTTTTTAATCGGATCTTCGAGACTTTGAACTTCTGCTTTTAATGTATCAATATCAGGTTTTTGTCCTGCCTCAAATACTTGAATTAAACCTAATTTACTACCGCTTATAACAAATTCTTGAGTTAATCTTCTGGTATCAATCCATTGGATACCAGGAATATTTTCTTCAATTAACCAATCTTCAAGAGTTCTAATACTTTCATAATGACTTGGTTCCTCACAGTATTCATTTACAATCAAACCCTTTATTTTGATAGAATCTGATTCAAACTGTTTGAGTATTCCAAATTCATCTTTTAACTTATCAGGGACTCCAAAGTTGCCAATTGAAGGATATGTAAAGAGTACAATCTGGTCTTTATAGGTTGGATCTGTAAGGATCTCTACATATCCAGATCCAGGAATAGCAGAAAAAGTGATCTCACCACTAACTTTTTCAGTAGCACCAAAGCCTATACCCTCAAAATAAGTTCCGTCTTGAAGCATTAAAATTGCTGGTCTTTCTTTCTTATAAAACATTGACTCTTTTGTAAGGTTCTTCATTTATATGCTTAAAATAAAGATAGCTAATTCTATTTTTTAAGATTATTTATTAACTAGTTAAATATAGTGAATTATAGATAGAGCTACTTTAGGAATTGTGAGGTTAAGAAATTAATTTGTTAAAATACCCTCTATCTTTAAAAAATTGTTGTTTGTTCATGCTTATTGATTGAATAATTTGTTCTATATTTATTTCCTCAAAAATACTAAACCATGAATAGTTTTGGGTTTTAGTAATTTCTAAATCTTTTGATTCTTTTAGAGTTATTATGTTTTGATCTAATAAAAATGATGGATCTAATATGTCCGTATTTCCTTTATCTAACGTATTAAGATTTTGGAGCATACATTCAAGTAAATCATCGTAAAAAAGAAGTGGAAGGTATTTTATCTCATTTGGTTTTAATTCATCTATCATTGAGTTCTGTGAATTTATATCGTTTTTAAAACCTCTCTCAGTTAAGTCATATACATCAATATCTACGAGTTCTGGATGATATTGAACCTCTTCTACTTTTTTCCGTTTTTTATAATATTTTGCAACTTTTTGTTTATATAGTTTAACACTAGCTTCTTTACGCGTTGTTTCAATTAAAATAGAATTTTCTTTTAATCGTTTCTCACAAATATCTTGAACCATCTTGCAATAATTAGTGGCTGCACTTATAAGATCTTCATTATTAAGTTTTGCCTTCAAAACGGTATGAATATAAGCCCTTAAAAATGCTGAAAAATCTTCTTCAAGACGCATTAATTTAGCATAGAGAAACCTCGTAGAATCCCACCATTTTTTTGCTTTTTCTATAGTAAGAGAAAGAAAAAATTTTTCAGAAGCGCGAATTTCAGTGAAATATAACAGTTTTTCGAATCCAAATTGAAGAAAAGGGGTAGGGTTTATTGTGGCAATGAGATTATCCTTGAGCGAGAAAGAGATGGGTTCTCTGGGACGAATTAAAACAGATTCTCTCCCATTAAATACACGATCCACTCTCATAGGTAGTGGCATTATAGGATTGGTCTTTATAGATTCCAATAGGTTTTTATGTTGTTCTGATTTGAAGGTAGTAAGATCGGGTGGAAAAATTTCAATATAAAATAAAAATGGCGCAGCATCAGACTTAAAAATTTTGAATTTATGAAGGGGTTTAATCGTGATCACCAATGAAATGATATTTTAAGCATTATTAAAATGAGGTGAATATGATATTTATTTATAATATTTGTAAATATCTTAAATTATTGGTCAAGGAATTTTATTCCACCTTAAAACCAAGTTGACTTAAATGATAGGCATAAAAATTATGCTAAAATTGTTGAAAATTATATGAAAAAGTGAAAAAATAAAAAAATATTTACTACTATTTATTTGATTGAACTATGGGCATTTTTTAAGCGTCTTTCTGCGTCCTGAACAATCCCTTCTATAATGTTCTTTATGTTTTCAACACTGTTTATTACTCCAATACTCTGCCCTAATAAAACCGCCCCTGAATTAATATCTCCTGTGTATGCTGCTTCGTATGCTCTTCCTTCAGCTAATATATCTTCTTGAGTCATGGCTGCTTCTTCAGCCATTTTTGCATCTTTATCTGCTACAAGGCCATGATGTAGGGAATATTCATTCTTCCAAAGCCTAATTGGTCCTAACGCACCTGTTACTAATACCGTATCTTGAGCTTTTGAAGGAGGAACTACATTCTTGTATGTTTCGTCAAATTCACTTTCAGTAGAAGCAATAAATCTGGACCCCATTGCGATAGCTCCAGCACCCATAGCTAAAGCAGCAGCAAGGCCTTCACCTGTAGCAAAACCTCCACAAGCAATTATGGGGATATCAGAATGTTTTTGCATCACTTGTTGTAGCAAAACTAAAGTGCTAACTTTCTCATATGATTGATGACCCCCTCCTTCACCTCCAGTTACTACCAATCCATCTACATTTGACGCCACACATTTATCTGCGAGCCATAATGCAGGTGCTACATGAAAATGTTTAATGTTTGAGCCGCTTTCTTTTAATTTTTGGAAAGTTTTTGATTGTGGTAATGTTTTTGAGGATCCTGCGCTCGTAATCGCATATACACATTGCTCTTTTATTCTTGGATTTTCCATAATGAATTTAGGAATTTCTGTAACAAGCTGTGGGGTATAAGTTTCTCTTCGAGAAGTTCTTATATTAAATCCAAAGGGTTTATCTGTATGTTCCACTATATAAAGCATATTCTCTTTCATTATTTCTACTGGGCTTCTTTTATTAATATAATCGCTCAATAGGGCACTATGGCTTAGCACGCCTAATCCTCCAGCTTCTGAAACGGCGATTGCCATTTCAGTTGTGTAAAAAGGACCCATTGGAGCAGCAACAATAGGATGCTTAATTCCTAACAATTTTGTTATATTTGTTTCTAAAACCATACTTATCACTTTCTTGATATTCAGAAATTTTTTAATTTGGTATTAATCTATTAAATTAAGAACTATTTATTAAATATACATATTTCATTTATGAGTTTTCTATTAATATTCTTTTTTTTAAACTTTCAAAATAAAATGTGGGAACATGATTCAAATGCTCAGAGAAAACCCTAATATTATAATTTATGGCACAGGAGCTATTGGTGCTACTCTTGGAGCTTGGTTGACTAAGGACTATGAAAATGCTTATTTATTAGCTAGAGGGAACAATCTAAAAGCTCTAAAATCTAATGGATTGATTTTATATGAAATAGATGAAAAAAATTCTGAAACCATTCCAGTAAATGTTATTGAAGATTTAAATGAAGTCGAATCAGCTGATATTATTCTTATTGTAGTAAAAAATTATGATCTTGAAGAAGTTGCTAAGGATATATATGAAAAAGTAGGAGACAATACTATTATTGTAGGATTGCAAAATGGAGTTGAAAATCAGAAAATTCTGCCTAAGTACTTTTCAAAAATAATATATGGAGTAATTGTTATGTCTGCATGGAGGGATAGACCTGGTGTATTCGGTACTAGAGGGAAAAATCTACTTATTCTCGGAACGTTAAATAATAAAAACCAAGAGATCTTAGAAGAGATCACTAATATTTTAAATAAGAGTTTTCCAACAAAGGTAACAAAAAATTTTCAGGATGCTGCTCATTCTAAATTAGTTATGAATTTAGCTAATTCAATATTTACTCTAATAGATCAGAAAAATCAAGATAATGATTCCATCTTTGAATTATGGAAAATATTTGTAAATACTTTCCTAGAAGGCGTAAAGATAGTAAAAGCTGCCGGATATAAAGAATATAAGCTTAAAGGGCTAGCTAATTGGAAATCAATGGAATTTGCACTGATTTTAGATAGAAAAATAGCGGTTGATAATTTCAGAAAGAATATAAAATTTTCATGGTTTAATAGTATGGCACAAGATATGTTAATACGACAGAAAAATGTGACAGAATTAGAGACTATTAATGGATATTTATTAAGCTTAGCTGATAAATATGGATTAGACGTACCATATAATAGAACGATTTATAAATTATGTAAAGATAATTTTTGCAAAGTTCCTTATAAACCAATAGATGCAAAAACAGTTTATAATGAAATTAAAAAAAATTTAATTTCATCTTAGTTTTAATCACATTAAATTCATTTTTAATAGTATTTTTATAATAAAATGAAAGAAATTAGCCGTGAAGAATATTACAATAAAATTTTAGGTTCATGGTTAGGTCGTGTTGCTGGAGATTTTGTTGGTGCTCCAGTAGAATTAAAAAGTCAGAAATACATTAAACACAAATATGGAAAGATCTCATATTACCCTGAACCCATTGATTTGAATTATGTTAATGATGATGAAATGTATGAAATTGTGGCGCTTATAGCATTAGAAAAATTTGGGATTAATCTTACTGCAAAAGATATTGCTCAAGAATGGGTTAACCTTCTCAAAAATGAGAATTATATATTTACTGCTGAAAAAATAGCTTATAATAATCTTAAATCAAATATTTTTCCACCTAAATCTGGACTTCTGAATAATTTCTATTACGATTTCATTGGGGCGCAGATGAGAGCAGATATTTGGGGGCAAATCACGCCAGGATGTCCTGAAATTGCAAAAAAGTTCGCAGAAATGGATGGCTCAATTTCTCACGCAGGTATTGGGATTGAGGGTGAAGTTTTTATAGCAATTTTAATCTCTCAGGCTTTTTTTGAGATAGATATTAGAAAAAATATTGAACTGGCTTTTAAATATATCCCTTCAGAAGATGAGAGTTTGTACACTCAGATGGTATATAAAGCAATTAAAATATATGAACAAAATCCAAAGAAATTCAGAAGAGCTAGAAATATTTTAGTACATAGTTATTGGAGGAAAGAGATCATTGATAAATTGATTGAGAACAGCAAAAACTTTCCAATAGAAAGAAGGATAATATTAAATAGTTTGGTTGGTGGGGTTCATGTTTTGCCAAATATAGGAATTATTATATTATCTCTTTTATATGGAGCCAAAGATAAAGAAGATCCCTTAGGGCGGTCTACTTGTATTGCCGCTATGATGGGACTTGATACAGATTGTAATTGTGGCAATATCGGAGCGATTATAGGAGCTCAACTTGGTGCCGAAAAAATACCTTCAAAATGGAAAGATCCTTTACAAGATACGTTTTCTACATATGTAAGAGGGTACGAAAAATGGAAGATCTCCGAATTAGCACAAAGAATTGTAAATATTGGAGAAAAAATATTGACAGAGAAGGGTAAAAATTTAGTTGAATTAAAAAAATAGAACAAAAACTTGAGATTTAAGACAGAAATTCTATTTTTCTTTTGGTTTAAAAACAATTGCTGGTTTAGTTCTTTCAGAATAAGTAAAATTATCAGCTTCTTTAATGTCGCCATATTTTGCTTTGAGTCCTTCTAATTTACCCGCATAGAGAGCCCTAGGTCGGCAAGTTTCAACGCATACTGGTATTTTATTTTCCAGGTGTCTATCTAAACAAAAAGTGCATTTTCGCATCTTGGCCCCTTTTTCGGGTCCGAATTGCGGCGCATCGTAAGGGCATGCTTTTAAGCATTTAGAATTACATTCCTCGTTGCCTACGCATTTATTGCTATCCACAATGACTATTCCATCTTCTTCTCTTTTTGTTATGGCTTTGACAGGACAAACGGGGATGCAGACGGGGTCTTCGCAATGATAACAAGGTCTTACTAAATAACTTACGAAGACATTTGGGGTTTTTCCTTCTTCGTTGTAAAGTACTTTCATCCAAAATTCAGGTCCTGCTGGAATGTCATTCCAATCTTTACAGGCGACAATGCATGCATCGCATCCTATACATCGAGTTTGATCAAAATAAAAACCAATCTGCATTTTATTTCACCTCTGGTTTATCTTTACTTACTTGAACAAGACAGGTTTTTAAACAACAAGCCCCGTCAGGAGCGTAAGCATTTTTAGTCAAAGTATTGGGACATCCGCCCCTATCAATGCCTTCCTCATCAGGAGTATACCATGCACCTTCATGGATGACAATAACACCAGGAATAATTCGTTCTGTAACCCATGCTTCAATTGATATAATCCCTCGATCATTATAAACGTATATTAAGTCTCCCGTTTTAATACCCCTAGGTTCAGCTTCGGCGGAATTAATCCAACACCTATGAGGATCAACTTCTTTAAGCCATTCAACGTGGTATAATTCGGAATGAACTCTATTCTTAGGGTGTGGAGAAAGCATTTGTATTGGATATTTTTCAGTCAATGGATCAAATCTATCTTCCCAAGTACTTAAATATTTAGGAATCGGGGGTAAGTTGGGATCATTTATATCAGCTACTCGTTGCGAAAAGATTTCAATCTTTCCTGAAGGAGTCTTGAAAGGATTGTTTTCAGGGTCTTCAATTTGTTTTTTAAACGCTACATATGGTTCGTCTAATTTTACTCTCCAAATTCCATCTTCCTTATATTTTTCGTAATCGGTGACATGTTTTTTAATATCTGCTGTACCTCTCCAAAACCTTTTTAATTGCCTTGCCTCATCATAATGTTTAAAATCTTCAATACCTAGTTTTTCCGCGAGTTCTTCAGCAATGGTGATATCATGCTTACATTCTCCTATTGGTTCAATAGCTTTATTCATGTATCCAAAATATGGTCCAGACGGCCATGGGCGAGTTAAATCCGATCTCTCTGCTATGCTAGTAGTTGGTAATATAATGTCTGCATATCTGGCTGTTGGTGTCATGAATAATTCAACGCTAACCATATAATCAAGCTTTTTTAATGCTTCTGCATTGCGATTAGCATTACCTAACTGATTTAAAAAATTGTTGCCACAAAACCATCCAAATTTGATCTCATATGGATAACCACCTTCCTTACCTTCCAAGATTTGATCAAAAATCTTATTAGAATGAACCCTAGTGCGTAAGCGATGCTTTAAGTTCACAGATCCTCTCACTGAAATTCTATCAGGATGGTTTTCTTCCACCGGATTCCTGCTTGGAGGTAAAATAAACGGCCCAAAAAACATATGGGCTATTGGAATACCCATTAATCCTCCACAAGCAGCACCACCTTTTCGTCCAACATTTCCAGTCATTGCAGATAATGTCATAGCACCTCTATTATATTGTCCGCCCATTGCACTCCGAGCTGGTCCTTGACAATCCATTAGCGCAGCGGGTTTAGTGGTTGCATATTCACGAGCTAATTCTTTGATCGTTTCTGCAGGTACCTTACAGATCTTTTCAGCCCATTCGGGCGTTTTTTCAACACCATCTTCGTACCCCATTACATATTCCTTGAATTTATCAAATCCGACAGTATATTTATCCAAGAACGGTTGGTCATGAAGATTTTCTGTTATCATTACATTAGCCATGGCAACCATCATTGCCACATCGGTACCTGGTACAATAGGAATCCATTGATCTGCTACAACAACATCTGTATCTGAATATTTAGGATTAATACTTATAACTTTAACACCTTTTTCGTGTGCTTTTATAAGATAATACATAGCATCTGTTCCTGAGTTCATTCTCGCCGGATTCCAGCCCCATAATATTATTAATTTTGAATTTAACATGTCTTCCCGGCTATGGCCTACAAATGGAGACATATATTGAGTCTGAGTCGCCCAAACAGCACCCTCAGAAGATATATTTCCATGGTGTGTGGAGAAACCACCAAAATAGGTAAATAATCTTATCATTGCGAGTATAGGGTGATGATAAGCAGCGATATAACCACCACTCATAGGAAGGAATATTGCCTCATTACCGTATTTTTCTTTTGTATATTTGAGTTTTTCAGCTATCTCATCCAATGCTTCGTCCCATGAAATACGTTTAAACTTACCCTCTCCTTTTAGTCCTACTCTTTTCAGTGGATATTTAAGCCTTTCTGGATGGTAAATATGTTTTCGAAGAGCACGACATTTTAAGCAGGTCCTAAGTTGGTTTTCTTCATCAACTAAATCATCCCCCTCAACACGGATAATTTTACCATTCTTCACATGAAATTTAAGAGGACAACGTCCACCACAGTCGAATGCTGATGTAGTTCTTACAATCTTAACTTCGTCAATTTCCTGTTGTACGTCTTGATTTTCCATAGAATCATCTTATTTATAATTAATTTAATTGTAATATTTTTAGATGTTTTAGTTTTTAAATTTTTATAATTATATGTAAGTTTACAACTGTAGTTTCTATTGTTGTTTTAAAAGAGAAATAATTAATAAATTATTAGAAATATAGATTAATTAAAAATTTTTAAAAACTTAATATGTGGTTAAAATGACTAGTTTGGATTTAGAAATTATAGGAATAGAAACTAAGGAGAGGACTTTTAAATATACTTGGAAAGATGTAGTACTATATAATCTAGGGATTGGTGCTCAGCCTGACGAGTTATCATTTGTTTATGAAGGAGCTAAAGGTGGGCTAAAGGTTTTCCCAAGTTATGCTTGCATTGTGGCGGGGATAGGATTCCCAAGACTTAGTAAGAAGGGAATTGACGGTGCTCGTTTTATTCATGGAGAACAAATGATTAAACTTTATCAACCATTTCCCACAGCGGGTGAAATGAAGGTAAAAGGAGTATGTGAAAATATCTTTGACAAGGGAAAAGCTGCTGTTATTCATACAAAAATTACAGGTACAACTGCTGATGGTAAACAAATATTTGATTCTATATATGTTCATTTCTATATTGGTGAAGGTGGTTGTGGGGGAGATAGTGGCCCAAAAGCTGAACCACTAGATCCTCCTGAAGGGGTTAAACCAGATTTCAGCATATCGTATAAAACTAATGAAAATCAAGCTGCCTTATATAGGTTAAATCAAGATTTAAACCCACTACATATAGATCCTGAATTTGCTAAGAGAAGTGGAAGATTTAATAGGCCAATCCTTCACGGGCTCTGTACCTATGGTTATGCCACACGAGCAATAGTTTATGGTCTTTGCGATGGAGATGTTGCTCGCTTTAAAGAATTCAAAGCAAGATTTACAAGTGAAGTATACCCGGGAGAAACGTTAACAACAGAAGGTTGGAAAGACAATGGGCGTTATATAATTCAAGTACGAACAGAGCGAGGAGCAGTAGTACTTGGTAATGCCTATGCCATTGTAGACTGATTATGCCTAAATAACCAAATCTATACAACCATTTTTTCTAATCTTAGTCGATTAATAGCAACACCGATCTTTTTAAACGTTTCTACAACATCGTCTGCTAATTTTTTTTCTACACTAGTTCCATCAACAGCAGTTTGTTACTGAATGTAGGCCCAAAAGCCAATGGAGAAATTTTTTTTAGTAGGCGTAAATGATTCTCATCCCTATTGACAAATTAAAATAATATAAAAATAATAAAATTTTATGGATTGAATATTTCTTCTGGTGTTATTGCACCTTCTGCTTTCGATGGTAAATCTTTCATTAATTCAGATTTAATGCGTTCAGCTAATTGTTGGGGTGTAAACGGGTTCCAATTATTTGAAATTTTCTTTACAGCACGCCAACCGCGATACACCCATACCTTATCTCCAATGGCTCTAAAAACTTCTCCATTAATTTTGCTAGCAGCATCAGATGCCAGATAAACAACTAATGGTGCGAAATGTGATGGATGAAATATATCAAATCCGTCTTCAGTTTTCGTATTCATCCATTCAACCATTCTTGGTGTTAAATCGGTTGTCATTCGGGTTCTAGCACTTGGAACAACACAATTAACGGTTGCATATTTGGCTAATTCTCTCGCTACTATTCCTGTAAATGTTGCAATCCCTGATTTTGCTGCACCATAATTTGATTGACCAACATTGCCATATAAACCAGAATCGGATGCTGTATTAATAATTCTACCAAAATTTTTTAAGCTAGGATCGTCCTTCCCCTTTTTTCTAAAATATTCAGCAGCGTGTCTGGTTAAATTAAATGTGCCCTTTAAATGTACAGCAATAACGGTGTCAAATTCTGCTTCTGTCATGTTGAATATCATCCTATCCCTTAGTACACCAGCATTATTCACAACAATATCTAATTTCCCAAATTCCGAAATTGCTTGATCTATCATGCCTTTTGCTTTATTAAAATCAACCACTGAATCATAATTCGCTACCGCTTTAATTCCTAGTTTCTTACACTCTTCAACTACTGCATCAGCAATTCTTGTTTCTTGATCTAGATCACTCCTACCTCCGCCAATATCATTAATTACCAAATTGCATCCAACTTTTGCCATGGCGAGTGCTTCTTCACGTCCTACACCACGTCCCGCTCCAGTTATTATCGCAACTTTTCCATCCAACATTCCCATATCATTTCACATTAAATAGATGATTATTATTAATTTTTTTATTCCAAATAGATTAATGTGTTATGTATATTTAAACAATATTTTTTAATTTTTTTTTACGAGATAAAACCTTAAACTAATTTAAAACTCAATCGTTTTTAAGAAAAGCTATTTTAGTTTTCTATTAATCTAGTCAGTATTTTGTTTACTTTAATTTGAAAGACAATCTTCTAATTATTCTAGATCAAGAGTTTAGTGATACACGAAAAAAGTAATTTACAAATTTATCTTTTACTCTGATTCTTTTTGGGGCAAATTTGAGTCTTTTAAGAACAGTTCTAGTTTATCCAATACGTAATTGCGAAATTCGTTACTAGAAAAACCACTATGAACAAATTGAATGTTTTCGCTGGCAGGATCTCCATGATAATCATTATTTTGTTCAATTATTCTCATATTTCTTTCTACAATAGCGGCTCCCAAAATTAAGCTATATATATAGAAGGATAAAACCGCAGCATTAGATTCTTTAATTTCTCCTGCATCTATTGCTCTCTTTATAACTCTTGTTGTACCTTCTAAGAAATTAAATTCTCGATATTCTCTTTCGAATAGACCAATTTTATCAGAAGGCGGAGAGGGAAAAAGGTGCATCATACTAAAAGCTCCAAAATCTTCAGCAGCAAACTCCAAAAAGTGCTTAAAAATCTTTAATAAAAGATCTGTGGTAGAACCTTGATGGTTTTTAATGATTTTAATATTTTCATCGCGAAATTGTTTATAAAACTTATTTCGAATGGCGATCCATAACTCCCTCTTGCTTTCTACATAATTATATAAATTATTTTGATTCATTCCAAGAAGTTTTGCCAAACCTCTCAAACTGAAACCATCTCTTCCTTTATCTAAAAATAATTCTTTTCCTGTTTCTAAAATCCGTTCAAATTGAGCCGCTTTTTTTTCAGGTGAACGACTTCGGGTTTGCTTTTTATTAGAATTAGTACTCATATTTATCTCCTATTGGTTTCATTTAAAAATAATATTTATTAAGAAATTCTTTTATTAGTTCAACAATATATATATTAGTTCTTAACTAATTATTAAGATTCGTGATTTAAGTATAATATGTGTATATTAGCAAAAATAGCCTAGAAAATGTAATTTTTAGTTATTACTTTCCTCCTTTTTTTTCTGAATATATCCAAGAATACCTCTAATACTATTTCCAGCGAAAGTTAGTTCTCTTTTCTTAATATCTTTGTCTAATAATTCATAATTCGCAAAATAAATATCTTTTTTCTTTAATTCAGACATTAACTCTTCAATTAAATCCGATCTCTCGTTTATTTCATATAATTCTGTGATAATTTGAATCCATAATGATAATTGTTCTTGAGCTATTATAAGCATCTTTTCGGCATTTTTACTCATCCCTAAATGGGGATAGCAAATTTTATAATCTTTTAAATTCTCTGATAACAACTTTTGAATTGAAGAATTAGAAATCTCATACTCAAAAATTGGCGGTGTTGCCGGACGCATGTAAAAGCTTTTTGGTAAAGAAATATGAAAGCCACCAGCTTCACCTACAAATAAATATCGATCAAATAGGTATGATTGATGATGAGGAGCATGACCTAAAGTCTCAATCACTTTAATCTTTCTATTAGCAATATAATTTTGATATTTAATTCGATTTTCTGGAACAGGCTTAACTTTACCATAAATCCTTGCCATATCTCCAAGAATTTTTAGACTTCTCTCCCATAATTTTTCAGGGTTTATTAAATGTTTAATTCCTCTGGGATGACAAATAACTTGTGCTTGAGGATAAAGCGAGACCAAATGTCCAATACCTCCAGCATGATCAAGATGAATATGGGTTAAAAGAATAAAATTAAGATCATTTTTTCTAATTCCTAATTTATCTAATCCCTGTTTCAACCTCTTTATTATTAAGGCAGGGCCAGGATCAACCAAAAAGCATAAATCTTTATCCTTATAAACCCAAGAACTAATAAAGTTCCTAATTTGAACCTCTTCTAGATCCAAACGGATATCATAGAGGTTTTTATCAACTTTTAATATATTCATGATTAGTAATTAAATAATATACATAAAAAAAGAAATTAAATAATAAATTATTTGATTAAAACATCTCAGTTTTACTTGTTTCTATCATTTTATATCATTTTGAGTACTTTATTTCCTATTTTAGCATAGAATAATTGTTTTGAATCGCGGTTTCTGCTTCCTTCATTATTCTTTCAATTATATCGTTGACATCATCAATATTATCAATAATTCCGATTGATTGACCAAGTAATACAGCGCCAGTGTCAATATCTCCATTATAAACCCTATCATAAGCGCCTAAATCACGAACTCGTTGCTCAGGAGTTATGGATTGTTCATAAGCTATCATTTCCTCTTTAGAACTGGGAGCAGGATGCTCTAGAGCATATTCATTTTTATATAAACGAATAGGACCAAATGATCCAGTGAAAAGTCCTGTATCTTGTGGTTTCCCTGGTGGAACTAGAGCTTTATACTTTTCATGAAATTCACTTTGTTTTGAAGCAATAAATCGAGAACCCATGGCTATTGCTCCTGCGCCTAAGGAAAGTGCCGCAGCCAATGCCTCTCCGGTAGCAAAACCCCCACATGCTATTTTGGGTAAATTAGGGAAAACTTTATTAACCTGTTGTAGCAATACGAGTGTTGAAACTCTTTCATAAGATTGATGACCACCTCCTTCAGTCCCAGTGACCACTATCCCATCTACACCAGCATCTATACATTTCTGTGCAAGCCATACTGCTGGGGCTACATGAAAGTGCTTAACTTCCGAATTTTCCCTTAATTCTTGGAATGATTTAGAGGCAGGTAGAATCTTTGAAGATCCTGCAGAAGTTAGCCAATATTTACATTGATCCCTCATTTTTGGATTCCCCATTACTATTCTAGGTAATTTTCTTACCATTTCTCTAACTCCTCGATTATTACGGGAAGTAAGGATATTGAGACCAAAAGGTTTATCTGTGTGATCAACCATATATTCTATGCTTGCAATATGTTCCTCAACGGGATCTGTTCCCACTATGTTAACATTTGATAAAACACCCAAACCGCCAGCTTCACATACTGCAAGGGCTAAATCACGTGTAAAAAAGGGTCCCATAGGTGCACTAAATATAGGGTATTTTATCCCAAACATTTTTGTAATATTTGTTTCTATCATTTTGTTCATTCTTTTGAATTTTTAAAATTATTAATAATTAAAAATATTAAAAAAAATATTTAAGATTTTGATTATATCATATCCACAAATTTTCCAGATTTAAGTAAATCACAAGGTTTTAGATAAGGTTTACCTAATTTTTCAGCAGTTTCTTCCAAGAGCTTAACTAGTCGTTCATAGTTTTTAGTAGCATATTCCATTGGCCCTGGAAAATTCATACCTGCTAAGATAGCTTCATCGATTACTTTCCAGCTTGATGCGACTCCTTCTTCTAGGATTCTACATCCTTCATTAGCACTAATCGCGGCAAAAATCTCACGATTAACAAGTCCTGCTTTTTTAGAGAGATCAGGTTGAGGTCTTCCCTTTGTCCAATTATAGAATCCTTGTCCAGTTTTTTTACCTAGAGTTCCTTTTTCTATTTGCATAGTTAAAACTTTCCCGGGTTTAAAATCAGGTGAAAGTTTTTCGCCATAGTAAAGTTGAACATGTAAAGCTACATCACGCCCTGTAAAATCTGATAAGGTTAATGAAGACATTGGAGTATTTGGCCCAGTTAGATCAGCATCTACTTGTTCCCAAGGAATTCCCTTCTCGTATGCTAAATCAATAATGTAATTAGAGTAAATGCTACTTGGAGAAAGTACACGATTAACTATAAAACCCGGACGATCTTTTAGCACGCGGGCTACATATCTTTCTCCTTTCAAACAAGGCAAAGTTTTCGAAACTTCAACTCCAATATCCATCGCATCATCAGAACTCTTATCACCTTTAATTACTTCAATAAGACGCATTAAGGGAGCTGGATTAAAGAAATGCATTCCTATTACATTTTCAGGCCTACTACATTTTTCGGCGATCTCAGTAATACTCATTGAAGAAGTGTTCGAAGCAAAAATACAATGATCAGGAGAGTTTTCAATAACATCTTTACAAAGATTTTGTTTTAAATCTAATTTTTCTACAACTGCTTCAATTACTAAATCTGCATCCTTAACAGCTTCAATGATATCTTTAGATGTTTTTAATTTTCCTAAATAATCTGCCGCACTTGAACCTTCAGGCAACTTCCCTTTTGATTCTAACTTTTCAAATCCCGTTTTTATGTAATCTAAACCTTTTTCAATAATTTCTTCACTTATGTCGACAACTGTGACATTGTAACCTGCCATTAAGCAAACTTGGGCGATTCCTTTACCCATATCGCCAAAACCAAGCATAATAATATTCTTAACATTTGTCATTTATTTCAACTTCAGTTTTTTATGTAAATATAAGTTATAAATATACATTAAACATTAAATATTCTTTTAAGATAAGGTTTAATAGAATATTTTAAAAATCAGACCATTGCATTAACTTATTCCACATTTCTCTCTCTTTACAAAACGGATCCTCTATTACTTCGATGTTAGTGTTAAATATTATCGTTTTTCTTTTTTCTATGTTATATTGTGGCCAATTAAAAGCACCTTCATAATTTGGATTGCCAGTTTTAGAAAAAGAAATCCAAAAATCCATCATTTTCTCTGATAAGGATTCCGTTTCTTCTGTTCTTTTTGGGAATATCCATAAATAATCATCCATAAATGTATGAAATACGAACGGAATTTCTAACGCATGCATTGCACCATATTTACCATCTTCAAATGGGGTTTTCCATGTAAATAAGTACATGTAAGTGTCTTTTTGGTACTGACTTTGAGCTTCTGCAAATTTAATTGAGGGAATTCGAAATTCATAATCTGTCATAAATCTATCGAAAATTTCTCGAGATGTTGAAGGAAGTTTGTTTTCTTCCAATGATTTCTTATATGTATTAATGATTGGATCAAATTCATCTTCTTTTACTCCATAAAATCGTAAACGACTTGTTAATTTTGAAAAATCCATATTTCGAAAGTTAGGTTCAAATGCACGCCAAAATTTCCATTCCTCTAGATTAGTACCGATAATCATTTCAACCTCCTTTGCATATCCTTCATTAATGGCTTTTATAGGATGTTGGGGTACAATTTCACCATCAACCCACGGTCTGAAATTAATTATATTAACTTTTTTTACTAGTCCTTTTTCTTGGACTTCAATCATTGCTTTAATGATTTTTTCAGAGGGAAGCTTTCGAAACTCTTCTAAATCATATGGTTTTAGCTTAAGATTTTCTAAAATCCATTCTGTCGTCAATTTTCTATCCGATAAATTAAAACCATTCGGAATAGGAGCAGCACTTTGTATAATTACTCGTTTAAATAGATCTTTTGCTTGAGGCATAGCCATCAAAGTACATATAGAAGTGGCTCCCGCACTCTCTCCAAAAACAGTAAGATTATCTGGGTCGCCCCCAAAGAATTCTATATTTTTATTAACCCAGTTTAGTGCAGCTACTTGATCTAATTGAGTGATATTAGCAGGAGCATCAGGAAAATATAAGTTAGCTAAAGGCCCTAAACGATAATTTATAGTAATCACTACAACATCTCCATGACGAGCAAGGTTGTTTCCATAAAATTGACCTGAACCATATATATGGGAGCCCCCATGAATCCAAAACATTACAGGACGCTTTTTATCGTCAATTTTAGGTGTCCAAATATTTAAAGTAAGGCATTCTGCCTCGCTTTGTGGTGGTGGTGGAAAATATTTTGTAAAAGGAGGTGGCTGTGGGGCAACTGGGCCAAAATTTATCGCTTCTAAGACACCATCCCAAGAAGTTTTCAAAACGGGAGTATTTAGTCGTAATTCACCTATTGGTGGTTCCGCATAAGGTATTCCTTTAAAAATTGATATATCTTTATCGATATAACCTTGAATTTTCCCAGCTTTTATTTCTATAATTTCAGTTTTCTTTCTAGCCAATTTTGTAATCACTAATTTCCTATTTTTAAAATCTATTGATTAAATCAAACCTGCTGATTTTAAACCTTTAATCATCCAGCCACCTATTATTTTATGTGTTATCTTCCCTCCTGGATCATATATATTTAATTCATGCAATTTATCAATAAAACTGTCAACTACTTTTTCTGTTGCATGATTTTTCTCTAATGATGAAATAAAAAAATCTCTCCAAAAAATATAGCATAACTTAGCATAATTGGGAAAAATTTTTGCTGAATCTTCAGTTAATAAACCATAATGAGCACAACCAATTGCAGAATAATCAATTTTTTTCACTTTATTAAAAGTAGATAATAACTTCTCTTGAGAAAATTCAGGAGGCATAATTGGTGGTAATACAACAAAATGTTCCCATAAATACCCTAAAGCATCGCCTATAAACAATATCTTATTTTTTTGATCTAATATAGAAATACTACAATTTGTATGGCCAGGAGTTTCAAATATTAACAATTCCATTCCACCTAGATCAATTGTATCTCCTTCTTTTACTGGGATAATATTATCAACTGGTTCTAAATCTGAAATTATCTCTGAAAAGCCTTCATTGTATATTGAATTGTTTTGTAACGCTTCTATAGCAGTTCTTCCAGCAAAAACTTCAATATTTGGTAACTTTTTTTGAAAAACAGTGGTTCCACCGGCATGATCCCAATGAGAATGTGTTAAGATAAGGAGATCAGGTAATAAATCCAGGGTTTTAAGCTTTTTTACAAATCTTTCTGCTTCTAAGGGTCCTGATGTGTCTATGAGCGCTCTCTTTTTAGTACCTTGTAAAATATAATACCCCATACTCCGTTCAGCATCACACTGGAATGAATCAAACAAATATATATTTTTATTAAACTTCCCTTCATTTAATATCCATGGCATAATAATTACCAATAATTTTAAAATCGATATTTTCCATGTAAAATACTTTCATAAATTTCTTCTGTAAGAAGAGTATATTCTGAACTTCTTGGTAAAAGAACATAAACAGGATCGTTTATTTTGCCGATATTGAATCCTACTTTTTTCATTTCAAATTTCGGGATTTTATAAGTACTTGTTGTGGATAATTCAGATAAGAATCGAATGAATATGGGAATGGCATATTTAGGCAAATTATCTTGAATTGTTTTTAAAAAAGAATCAAAATCAAATTTGTCATGTTTAATTGTTGCGATTATTGACGCCATACCTGCCCGTCCTTCAGTTCCTGGGATTTCAACCCCATAAACAGAAGCGTGGTCAATTTTTTCAAAAGAAGTAATTACATCATCAACTTCATTGGTAGACACATTCTCTCCTTTCCATCGAAATGTATCACCAAGCCTATCAACAAATTGAGCGTGTTTATAACCAATATTTCTAAGCATATCTCCTGTGTTATACCATAAATCTCCTTTTTCAAATGCATCATGTATTAGCTTTTTCTTGTTTGCTTCCTTATTTGTATATCCTGCAAACACATATTGGTTTTGCATTTTCATTAACAGTAATCCTGCTTCACCTTCATTAACTTTTTGAAAAAACCCATTTTTATCTTGAATTGGTTTCTCATTTTCTATATCATATTTTACTATAGTATATGGAGCGAAATTAAAGCCTACTGTACAATCTAGATTAAAATAATTGCAGAACATCGCCCACATTTCAGTCATCCCATAATGTTCATATACTTCCCTTATACCAAATCGCTCCTTAAACGCTTTCCAGATTTCTGGTTTAAGACCATTACCACAAATCTTATAAACTCTATGTTTACGGTCCTCAGGACTCGGAGGCTTATTAAAAAGATATCGACAAATTTCACCAATATAATTGAAACATGTGGCTCCATATTTTACAACATCTTTCCAGAAATTCCTAACACTAAATCTGCGTGCTAAAGCTACTGCTGAACCACCAGCAATAGCTGAAGCCCACCCTATTTGAATTGCATTACTATGAAATAAAGGAAGAGATATGTACAATACATCTTCAGGTTGCATATGCATTGCCATTTTACCCCATGAAATAGTCGAACTAACTGTATGAAAATTCCTTATATGTGCTGCTTTAGGAAGACCTGTGGTTCCTGAAGTAAAAATATAGAGATATATTTCCTTTCCTTTAATTTCCACTGTCGTCGGAGGATTTTTTTTATCTTGGTCTCTTACTGCTTTTTTGAGATCAGTATAACCATTTGGTACTTCCATTTCATCCTTGTCTGGTAAAAAGAATAATTTTTCTTTACTAGATAATCCTAAATTTGGTTTCACTTCCTCAAATGGTTCAATTAATTCCTCGCCAATAATATAAATGTTGACAGGATTTAATTTTAAACTGTGAGAGAGTGTTAAAGCTCTTTGTCTAGTATTAATTAAGGATCCAACAGTCCCTATTTTTGACATTGCCCCAATTATGAACATCAAATCAGGTCTATTTTCTAAAAAGATGTTAATTACATCTCCCTTTTTTACTCCCAAAGAGAGAAAATAATTAACATATCGATTAATCCATTCATTCAGTTCTTTATAAGTATATTTAATATCTTCATATAAAATAGCGATGTTATTTGGATAAATTTCTGCATTGTATTCTAAACATTTTCCGAGAGAAATATTGAACTCAGGACCAATATTTTGATGTTCCATTCCTGCATTTGAAAAGGATTCTAAGCGCCAGCTAAGCGATAAGAGTCCAAAAACATAATCCTTATAGCCTATTTTATAACCAGATATTGAAGTAGTTTTTGTTCCAGGACTTTTTTTTTGTATTCCTAGTATCCCATTAAAAGTTCTAACAAGCTCTTTCACAGATGGATTGTTTGCAAAATTTTTCATTACAACATCCTCGCCTTTGGATGTTATTTTATAATGAGGCTCGTTATCTCTTATGTACTTTTCAATATAATTATCTTTTAATAACTGATCTTCCCATTTATGAAAAAGCTTCTCATCCATCCTATTGTCAATAGATTTACTAGGATCATTAACAAGTTCTTCTAATCTATGAGGTCCAAAAATAGCTAGTATGAAAAGGATAACATCATCATATCTTTCTTCTTTTAAATTGTCTAAAACCTGTTGAGGAAGTTTATCTGGAACAGTATTAAATATGGTCATAGAGGTCTTAATCTATTTTTAAATAAATTTTAACTTAATATTATATGTCTATTAATAAAATCTTATACCATTTTAAGATTTTATTAGGAATTTTTATAAAAAATCTATAAGTTAATGGATTTCTAGATCATTACTAACGTATCTCTTAAAAGAGAGAAAAGTAAGAAGAGAATCATAATAAAAAATTAAAGAGAAATGTCGATGATCCTCAGTCTTCTCTGTATTCTCTCTAGTGAATAGATAAAATAGTGATCAAATTTTCATTAACGCATTTCATAAAAAGTATTTAAACACCGTATATTTTTTCTAGTTAAAATTTAGTATAAAATCAATAAAGAGTCGTGAATTTAAAATAGAAGCAAAAGAGAATGATATTAAAATATTTAAAACTGGTTGTTGTCATGATTGTGGTGGACGTTGCGTTCTAAAAGCTCATGTAAAAAATGGGAGGATTATAAGATTTGAAACAGATAATGGGGAACAACCACAGTTAAGAGCTTGTTTACGAGGAAGGGCATATAGGCAGCGAGTTTACTCGGATGAAAGACTTAAGTATCCTCTACGTCGAGTTGGTGAGCGTGGCGAAGGGATATTCGAAAGGATATCTTGGGATGAAGCACTGGATGAAGTAGCTTGTAAAATTAAAGAGATTAAGAAAGATTATGGTAATTCAGCAATCTTACTTGTTCCTGGTGGGGGTAATCAAGGAATGCTCCATGGAGTTGTACCCCATGCCCTAATACTTCATCAGATTGGGGGGTATACTCGAATGTGGGGCGCTCCTTCTTATGAAGGTGTTCTCTTTGCTTCTATGGCAACTTATGGTACAATGATGACTGGTAATGCCCGGGAGGATCTACTCAATTCTAAACTTATTATAATGTGGGGCTGGAATCCAGCAAATACAATTTGGGATCCAGGAACGAGTTTAATGTTAGCTAAAGTTCGAGAAAAGGGCATCAAAATTATTGCAATTGATCCAATCTTTACTGATTCAGCAGCGGTTTTAGCCGATCAATGGATTCCTATCCGCCCTGGTACTGATACTGCTATGCTAATTGCTATGGCGTATGTTATTATAACTGAAAATCTTCACGATCAAACTTTTATTGAAAAATATACTGTTGGTTTTGATAAATATAAGGATTATATACTTGGATTAGAAGATAGTCAGCCTAAGACACCTGAATGGGCTGAAGAAATAACTAATATTTCTGCAGATGTTATTAGAAACTTGGCAAGAGAATATGCAACAAACAAACCGGCAGCACTCATTGCTGGATGGGGTCCTGCGAGAACGATGTTTGGTGAACAATATTCAAGAGCAGCTAATATTCTATGTGCGATAACTGGTAATATTGGAATTAATGGAGGATATGCCTCTGGTTTTATGAGAGCATATTATAGCCGCGAGAGAATTATTTCAGGAGGTAAAAAGAAAGTAGGTCCCGTCAAACCAGAAAAAGAACAACCTAAAAAGCTGAGACCTCAAGATAATCCTGTTGATTTTGGCGCACCCCCTCGTAAAGATAGCTTATATAAATTAAGAGGAGGTACTAATCCGGCAATTACACGTATACATTGGAATGATTACTATAATGCGATACTACAAGGTCGTAAAGGAGGTTATCCTGCGGATATTAAAATGGCTTATGTAGTAGCAACTAATCGCTTAAATCAGTATGGCAATGTAAATAAAGGTGTTAAGGCGTTAAAATCTCTTGAATATATTGTTGTTTATGAACAATTTATGACTCCCACGGCTCAATTAGCAGATATTGTTTTACCTGTGAACACATTCATGGAACGTAATGATATTGCAGTTCCTTGGCTTGGATCACCCTATTATATTTATTTAAATAAAGCTATTGATCCTTTATATGAATCAAAATCTGATCTAGAAATATGTAAAGAGCTTTCTAAGAGATTGGGCATAGAACAGAGTTTGTTAGATTTACCTGAAGATCAAATTTTAAGGTTGTTTACAGCTCCTCGTAAAGATATTAAAAGCTATAATAAAATGAAGAGAGATGGGTATTATAAAGTTAAAGTAGAAGAACAATTCGTTGCATTTAAAGACCAAATTGAAGATCCAGAAAATTATCCATTTCCTACATTGTCAGGAAAAATAGAGATTTATTGTGAACATATAGCAGAAAAAAATAATCCATTAATGCCTCCGATTCCAACATATTTAAGCCATGAAGAACATTATGACTCTCCTAAAGCTAAAAAATATCCTTTACAACTACTTACACCCCATAATAAAAGACGCACACATTCAACGTTACATAATATTCCATGGTTAGAAGAGGTAGAACCTCATGCTTTGTGGATTAATCCATTTGATGCTTCAAAACGTAATATCAATACTGGTGATTTAATAGATATCTTCAACAACCGAGGGAGAATTAGAATTCCTGCTTATGTTACAGAACGGATAATTCCTGGAGCTGTTTGTCTTTACCAAGGAGCATGGTATAATCCTGATAAAGATGGTGTAGATCGTGGGGGTTGTGCTAATGTATTAACACAAGACGGATTTTCTCCAGGAGGAGCTTTTCCTTTGAATAGTTCCTTGGTAGAGATAGAATTATCTCCTAAAAAACAATCGGAGGAAAAGTAATGAAACAAATGAGTTTTTATTTCAATCAAGAACGATGTACTGGGTGTTATACATGTTCAATTGCTTGCAAAGACTGGAATGACATACCAGCAGGACCGGTAAATTGGAGAAAAATAAAAAAAATTGAAGAAGGTAAATTTCCAAACCTATTTTTAGCCTATTTATCTACCGCTTGCAATCACTGTGCAAATCCTCCCTGTGTAAAGGCGTGTCCAACAGAAGCCATCATTAAAAGAAAATCAGATGGGATTGTAATGGTTAATCGTGAAAGATGTATAGGCAAAAAGGAGTGTGGTTCAAAATGCTTAAAAGTCTGCCCTTGGAATGTGCCGCAATTTAGTATTGAAGAAAATGCAAAGATGCAGAAATGCGATTTTTGCTTACAACGATTAGAGCAAGGACAACAAACTATTTGCGTTGAAGCATGCCCAATGTATGCTCTTGATGCAGGTCCCATAAATAAATTAAAAGAAAAATATGGTGAAATATTTGATGCTGAAGGTTTTCAATATTTTGAAGAATTCAAATCCTCTATAGTGTTTAAGCCAAAATTGAAGAAACTAAAATAAGTTGATTAAAATATTAAAAGAATAAATTTATTAATTACAGCTCTCCTTTAGATTTAAGAAATTCTTTATCCTTATTTATGTAATACACCCAAGCGTTTTTTGACATCAAACAATTATCTTGAGCACCTAAAGCCTTGAGAAGTTTGATATGTAATTTTCGAGCGTCAATATTTTCAGGTTCTATTTGAATAAGCACATCTAGAACTTGAAGTGCGAGTTGTGTTTGATTTTGGCTAAACAATTCTTTTGCCCTATTCAAAATCTTTTGCGAATTTCCAATCAGATTAAAAATCTCATTCATCACTTCTTTTTCTGGTCTGGGTAAAAGATGTGCTGGATTATCATCAAAATAGCCATGATACCATCTATATACGTTATACACGAAAAATTCAACTCGCGAGTATAATTGTCTAAGATAAGGATTGCTCTCAAGGTGTTTTGGAACTTTAACCTTATGAATCATTTCTGTGATGTGCATTCCTTGGTTAATAAAATCTACAACTTGATCATGTAATGAGCGGATTACTTCAATATTCGCATCTAAAGCTTCAATTGCCTCTTTTTCTTTAATCATTACTCCTGCACCATTACAAAAAACATATTGTGGCTCTTTTGCCCGCACTTCCTCTAATGCTTTTGCCCAATCTAAAGCAAATCGAGTTGGTTTCCATGGATTACCTATATTTGGAAAAGTCCTGCCAATCATTAAATCACCGATAAAAGCAGCGTTGATCTCCGGAACATAAACCCACACAGCGTCATCGGTCTCAGCACGGGTAGTGTGTAATTCAAATGTTTTATCACCAAGTTTTATGGTCATTTCTCCTAAAAATGTCTTTGTAGGGTATACATATTTGATTGATTCTAAAGTTTCAGAAACATTAAACTGCACAGCATTAATATGAGCACGATGCTGAGCCAACATTTTGTATTTATCAAATCTATCTGGTAGATATTTATTCGATATAATCTCAGGGTTATCATCTAAAAAAACTGAAGCTCCCCCTACATGATCCATATGACCATGTGTGTAAATAATATATTTGATTTTACTCTTAATCCTTTCTTTAACTTGCTTTGCTGCATGCCTTCTAATTAAAGTGTCAATTAAAACAACTCCATCTGTAGTATCAATCCAACCACAACTAGCAATAGGTATCCTAGCTGTATGGACATCTGGTAAAGGATCATTGAATTTAACGCCTACATTGTTTAGAACACGTATAGCTTTTAGCCTTTTATTTTCTGTGTTTTCTTTATTATTTGACATACTAATCTTTAACTGCTTCAATTTAATTATTTAACAATTTTTATTCATTTTGATTTTAAATGTAATAATTAAAATAAAGTTGATTTTCTTAAAGAAAGAATGATTCTTTCTAAAGATTAATTAGAATAAATCTATCAACCGTAATTTTTATTCATTATAATTCGTTTACCTAATACACTAAAAAATTTAGATTGAGTATAACTTAAAATTTAATTAATAAAAAAAAGTGAAAATAGAATGAATGAAGAAAAAAAGTTTGAACACGTAAAAATAGAAAAAGTTGAGGATGGAAATTATGCGGTTATATCAATAATTCGTCCTGATAAATTAAATGCACTTCAAAATCAAACTCTTAAAGAACTTGCTGAAGCATTAGAAATTGTAGAATTAGACCAAAGTATTCGTTGTGTGGTCATACGTGGAACCAGAGAATTCACTAAAAAGCCTGCTTTCTCGGCTGGTGCTGACCTTGCGGCACCTAGAGATACTCGTCTTGATTTTGAAAATTTTAGACATCGGAGCCATGCTATGTATATAAGGCACAAATATTACGATTTAATTGAAGGATTTCCAAAACCCTTAATAGCTGCCGTCGATGGTTATGCTCTTGGTGGTGGATTAGAATTAGTGTTAGTTTGTGATATAGTTATTGCATCAAAACGATCAGAATTTGGCTTCCCTGAAATTAAAAGAGGAATCTTTCCTGCCAATGGGGGAACTCAACGTATGGTTAGACAGCTTGGCAAAATGAGGGTTAACAGGATGATGTACTTTGGTGAACATTTTACTGCTGAACAGATGAATGAATGGGGATTTATTTCATTTTTGGTCGATGATGATAAGTTTGAAGAGTTTGTACATGAAAAAGCCTCTCGGATAGGAAATTCTGCTACAAACGCACTGTTTGTTATTAAAAAATGTGTTCAATATGGGACTCAAGTACCTCTGAATGTGGGACTACAATTTGAGCATTGGGGATATGCTTTGAATGTCACCTCTCAAGATGTCAGAGAAGGAGTTACAGCATTTCTGGAAAAAAGAATTCCAAAATTTCAAGGAAAATAAAATAATTTAATTTTCTATTTTTTTTTTACTTTTTTAAGAGATCTTGTCGTTATTAAAATAAGTAAAATTCTAAATAGATTCTAATTCTTAAAAAAAAAATGGAATTAAATTTAAAAGATTTCATTAGCTTTATTAGTATTTCTTTAAAATCACTACCTTCCAATATAACCCATAGCTTCAGTTATTGTATTAAAAGGCCTAATATGATATCTAAAACCTTCAATATCAAAAAATTCCACTAAAAATTTGGCGTGATAATCTATTGCTTTACCTAAATCTTCTTGTTTTACTTCATCAACAATGAAAACTTCAATTCCTTCTTTAGATGATGAAACAGCTGCGGGAACAATACGTTTAATACTAGATATTATTGGATATTTCTGAAGTGTCTCTAAATATCTCTGAGCCACTGCATCTGCTAAAGAAGGAGGATACCATGAAAATGTTACAACATAAGGCAATTTTTTTCACCTCTTTTTAATTTCAATTTTGGATTTCTTAATTGAAATCATAAGGAAGTATGTTAAAATCTTTTTAAGTTTTACTTTAATTTCACCAACTCGGTAAATTTTATAATAAATGGAAATTTTTAAAACAAAATATATTATTAAGAAAGAGTGAGAATAAATTGGATTTAAAAGAAGTTTGGCTTATTGATTATGCTCGCACAGCATTTTCCCGTTCCAGACCGACTCAACCTGAAAGGGATGTTTTTGGTGAGATCAGAGGAGATGAGTTATTAGCACAGCTACTAAAAGAATTTTTTGATGGCAAGTTAGCTGATAAGGGAATAGAAAAAAAGGATATCGAAGAGGTATCTGTAGGAGTTGCTGCTGGGGTTTTAGAGAATTGGACATATGGAGGCCGAATTCCTCTTTTTTTAGCAGATTTTCCTTATGAAGTTCCATCGTTTTTTATTGATAGACAATGTGGTTCAGCAGGTTCAGGGATGCATATTGGAATAATGGAAATTATGACAGGCAATAGCAAATGTGTTTTGAATACTGGGTTTGAGCATATGACAAGAGTTCGGGGTAGGGGAACAGAGCCGAATTTAAAAGTGGCGGATAAGAATAGTGAATATTACCGCCCCGATTTAGATTTTAAAGTTGTTTATAATATGCTATTAACAGCTCAGAAACTATATGAAGAAGAAATCCCAACCTTCACTAAGGAAGATTTAGATAAATTTGGGGTTAGAAGCCACAATTTAACCGTAGAAAATCATGATAAAGGCTGGTTTAAAGGGGAAATCATTCCAATTGAGGGACATGCCCCAGGGAATGTTGAAGAAAAAATGATTATTGATAGGGATATGAATGCTAGAAAATCAACTTTAGAGA
>CAZBNW010000010.1:0-42565 GCA_964493385.1 uncultured archaeon
AAAGTTATTAAAAAAAATTGGAAGGAGATTTTAAAGGAGAATTTATATAAGAATATAACATTGAGCCTAAATGAAAAATCAAGTATTATTAGAATTCTTCAGAAAGAAAAACTTACTGAGGGTGATAAGAAGCAACTTATATCTATATTAAGCAAGCTTCCAACAGAAGAATTGATTTCTTTATTAGGAGAAAATTTTGAAAAACATACACAGAATTACATTAGATGGGGCTGGGATTATGATATTGGTGTAAAAAGATTAATGTTAAATAGGTATTTAAAGAAATTAAAGGTTGAATTTAAAGAAGAAGAAAAACCCGATTCTACACAATACATAAAACCTGAAGAAAGAAGTCAAATCAAAATCCTTCATTTTAAGCAAAAGATAATAGAAAATTTAAAAAATTTGCATAGCTTAATCGATGCCACTGCAGAACAAAAGGAGTTAATATGGGCAAAATCATTAGAGATATTGGATGAGTTTATTTTAGGAGCTGAAAACGGCGAATTTACTTTTCGAAAGGAGCCAAATCTTAGAGTCATTGCTACGGCTATTGTTTATACTGTTATTGTTTCAAATGAAAATATGCCTAAAATTTCTATAAGTCAATTATCTGGTTTATATATATCTCAAGTCACTAATTATTATAGACAATATTTTAGACGACTGTATCCAAGATTAAAATTTAATTTCGGTTCATATAATTTTAAGAAGTTTAGAAAAATCTTCTCTTTATATTTTTTTGAATTAATAAAAAATTTAGAAACTGAAACATCTGGACTCGTTCTATGCTTACGCGAAAATATTCTAAAAAATATTAATCTTCCAGAACAATTAACAGACAACGATATTGATGTACTTCGAGAATTGGCTACTCAATATGACAATATCTTTATCAATTATTTTTCAGATTTAGCTGAAATTGTCAAACAATTAATTATTTCAAGTAAAGTTTTTAAGAAAATTGGCGCTCGTTTAGTAATTAAATATATAGCTAATAATTTGGAGAAAAGAGGTATTAATTTATTCATGCAGTCTTCTAGTTTTTCTCGTTCCATAATTGAGATTTTTGATTTTTTAAAGAAAAATTATCCAGATTTTTTTCCTTCTCGATCATACACTCAGAAGAGACATAATGAATATAGAAAAATTGTAGGCTCCAAGTTAAAACTATTTATAATAAGAGAAATACTTAAAAATAAGGAAGTTAAATGCCCTGAATGTTTAAAAGAGGGATTATTAATAAATACGGATATTTCAAGATTAAAGGCTTTACAATTACATCACTTCTCTGGTAAGGTAGAGAAAAAATTTTCTGCAAGAAATTTATATAAAATTTTTACTAATAATTTATCTAATCCAAATTTTTTAGAAGAGTTAATTGATCAAGTAGAAAAAGAAAAATTAATTCTCTTATGTAATAATCATCACACGATATTTCACGACAGATATTATCGCTTTTTCAAATATCTTATCAGTTGGGAAAATATCTTTTCTTACCCCCCCGAAATTATTCACATGCTTATTAGAATTTCAGTAGATACCTTTTATGAGACTAGAAATTTAACTATAGAAAAGAAAAAAGAGATAAGAAGATATATCAAATATAAACTCAAAAAAAGATATATTATAGAGCAGTTCTATGATGAATATTGTCATATATGTGGAGAATTAAGTACAAAGAAACATCTTTCAGCATTTCAATTTGCTCACTTAAATGAAGAATTGAAGACTTTAGAACCAAATAGTCTATATAGAAGGTATAGTTGCTCTGAAATTGCTCGCATTCTTGTACGAGAAAAAGGTGGTTATGTTTGTGGGAACTGTCATTCTGTTATTCATTATGATAAATACATTCCTTTGTTAGATAAAATCTTTGATAATAAAAGTTTAATAAAAAAGATACTTGATGATTACAACCGTGTTACTAAAAAGTTCACTCTTATGTCAAGCACTAATTCAATTGGAGATCCGTTAAAAACATTCAATAAAATTTATGATAGTTTGGAACGATATCTAACTGCTATTTATGAAATTTCAAAGTCAGGGCGTGATGTCACCACATCTGCTTTAGCAGACTATTTAAAGATAAGTATTCCACCTGTACATAATTTTTTTAGGAAGTGGAGTGATTTGGTTCGACAATACATCAATATTGTAATTGGCCGAGGTAGTAAACAGTCTATATACATATTGACAGACAAGGGAAAGGAAATAATTTCTTTAATATATCATTTTAAAAATTATTACAAGTCTCTTTAATTTTATTACCCTTTCAAAAAAGTTACTTATCTTTTTTATTAATAAAAAACTTTAATATCTAGCTAGTTTTTTATTTAGAACTCCTTTTTCTTAATTACAAATTAAATAAATGCAATTTTTTCTCAATAATGGAAGATAATAGAATTGATGTTATTAACATCACTATCCATGGTAGAGGGGGAATGGGAGTAGTTACATGTGCGGAAATTATTGCAGAAGCTGCGTATTTAAGCGGTAATTTTGTTGATGTGCACGCATATCCTTCATTTGGAGCAGAAAGGAGAGGCGCTCCCGTTCAAGCATATGCTAAACTCTCTCGAACAGATACAATATGGGATAGAGCACAGATAGAAAAGCCGAATATTTTAATAATATTTGATGAAACTGTTTTAAACCAAGAAATCGCTTCTTCTCTTAGACAAGGTGGAATTTTCATTATCAATTCTGAAAAAGATCCTGAATTTTTTGTTGATAAGTATAATCTGAGCAGAGAAAATAAAATAGTTGTTGCTGACATTAGTAAATTAGCAATCGAGAAAAATCTTACTATCGATGGAAATCCTGTTATCAATACACCAATCTTAGGATTACTTTCAAAAGCATTGCCAGAGTTAAATTTAAATAATTTAAAAGCCGTTGTTCTTAAACGTATGGGTGAAAAAATAGGTAAATTAAACTATGAATTAATAGAAAAAGGATATAATTTGGCTAAAATATTATAATCTTATATGATATCTAGCTTAATTAATTGATTGGTAATTTTACAATAAAATTACTTCCTTTATGTCTACCTTCTGATTCTGCTCTAATATTACCTCCATGTAAATCCACTATTTCTTTTGAGATAAACAATCCAAGCCCAGAACCTTGAATATCAATGTATTCTAATCCTTCTCCATATCTTTCTATTTTACCAAATCTTGTAAAAAGTTTATCCATCTCTTCCTTAGTAAGGCCAATTCCTGTGTCAGTTATTGAAACTTCTACACATTTGTTTTTTTTTAAGGATTTTACTGTGATTTTTCCGGTGGGTGGTGTATTTTTTATAGCATTTGACAGAAGATTTAATAATACTTGCTCAATTCTTATTCTATCAATTTCTAAAAGTATTTCCTCCGTAAGGTCAAGTTCTAAATTCAATTCTCTTTTTTTTATGAGATACATCATTTCTCTTACACAATCTCTAATCAATTGATTGATGTCATTTGTGTCTTTCTCTAATTCGAATTTTTTATATTCTATTCTTGTAATATCAACCAAATTATCAACTAAATATTTTAATCTTTTACCTCCTTTATCAATCATTTCAATTAGTTCTTTTGTATCATCTTTAAATTCTTCTATGAATGAATCTAAAAGAAGTTCAGCAGCTCCACAAACAGAGACTAAGGGAGTTTTCAGTTCATGTGAAACTCTAGAAATTAAATCCTTTCTAATCTGATCTAATTCTTTTAGTTTTAGGATTTCTTCCTCTATTAGAAGATCTGCCTTTTTTTGTTCTGTAATATCATTTATTACTGTTTGTAATAGAACTTCATTGCCTAATTTGACTAAAGTGGATTGATATCTTATCCAAATCAAACTATTATCTTTTTTATATAATTCTATCTCTAATGGAGGTAAAATCTCACCTTTTAAAACCTTCTGAAACCGTTTAAGCAACATTGGTATATATTTTGGATGCAGTGCGGGAAGATTTCTAAATTCATAACCAACTAATTCATCTCGACTGTATCCTAGCAATTTTTCAATAGCAGGATTACAATAAACGATTTTTCCTTGTTGATCAATTAGAGCTATTGAAAATGGGACAGATTCAATTAAATTCCGATATCTTTCTTCAGATTCTTTTAATTTTTGCTCCGCAATTTTTCTATTTGTAATATCATTAATGAATGCAAATGAACCCTTAAACTCTCCATTTTCATTTAAAATTGGAGCAGCATTTATACTTGTGCTTAATATAGTTCCATCTTTTTTTATAAATTCAAGTTCATAAGTATCTTTCAGACCCTTCTCCCTACGTTCTCGATAACTATTAATCAATTCTATCATTGAGTCGTCTAAAAATAAATGTAAACTTTTACCCATTATCTCATCTCTAGTATATCCAAGCATTTCACATATTTTTGGATTAACGAAGATTGTATCATCATTTCCATCCACTGCCCACACACCTTCTTGAGCATTTTCTACCAAATTCCTGTACTTTTCTTCAGATACTCTTAATCTCTGCTGCGTTTCTTTTTGTGCTGAAATATCCATTAATATAAATTGTATAAATTCTTTTTTTCCAATTTTTATCTTTGAAGCTGTAGCATAACACCATATTATGCCACCTATTGTTCGATGGATTGGAAATTCAAAATTTAATGTTTGTTCAGTTTTAATAATTTCAGTAATTATATTATTAAATAAAGCAATTAGAGGTTTATTTTTCTCATGATAAGACCAAAATTCTCTATAATTTTTTCCAATATACTCTTTCAATGTGTAGGTTGAAAATAAACTACTTGTAGCACTATTACAATCTAATACATTGCCTTCTAAATCGAATAATGCAATAGGGTAAGGCGATTTATTAAATAATTGACGATATTTTTCTTCTGATTCCTTTAGCATTTTCTCTGTCAAAACGCGAACTGTAATATCACGAATAATACCTTGAATCACTTTCTTCCCTCCCACATCAAATAAACTCGATGACACTTCTGCTAGGAAGATTTTTCCATTTTTCTTTTTAAAACTTACGTCAAATCTTATGACTCCTTTTTTGGAAACCTCCTCAAATGCTTTTTTCGACGTTTCGAGTTCACTTATAGGATGAAGTTCGGGAACTTTTAATTTTAATATCTCTGATCTTGAATATCCAAATTGTTCTAAAACTTTTTGATTAACATCTATGATATAGCCTTCTAAGTCATGAAGGAAAATTGCATCATTCGAGTGATGGAAGAGATTACTGTATTTTTCTTCAGATTCTCTTAATTTTTCTGTCCTTAAATTAACTAATTGTTCTAATTCTTCTTTGAATCTTTGTTCTTCTTCTTTTCTTTTAGTGACATCACGAAATATCCCGTAAAATCCAACTTTATTTCCTTTAGAATCATATTTTAAATATACAGAGGTTTCTCCAATAATTTTCTCTCCATTTTTATTCCTGAATTGATATTCAAAATCAGATAAAGGTTCACCTGTTCTGTAAACAGTATTAAAACCTTCAAACACATTTTTTCTATTTTCTTCATCAGCAATATATTTATAATTTAACCCCAATAATTCTTCTCTTGAATATTTAGTAAGTTTGCACAATGATTCGTTAAAAAAAGTAAAAGTACCTTTTAAATCAACTTCAAAATAACATTCTTTAATGCTCTCAATTATCTGTATAAATTTATCCGTAGAAAACTCCACTTTTTCCCTTAACCTGCTATATTGTAGTAATTCTCAAAAAAACACATAACTTTGGAAGATATACTAAAACTTCCAAAATTCATAAATTTTTCTTATGAGTTTAATGAAATATTAAGTATTTAATTTTTATTTAAAAACAAGTATTATCTTATGCTAAGTATTCATAAATTATCTGAATATTATTAATACAACTATTAATGAAATACATGAAATTTACCTTCGACTTTTATTTTTATAAATGGTAAGAATTAAAAATTTATCTACGTTTGATTTTATACAGAATCTAATTTATTACTATTTTTGATGTATTGATGACTGATTCAAAAAAAGATTATCAAAAAATTTTAGGATCTGTTCAAAAACCAGTAATCGGGGAAGCAGGTAAAACGGGAACTTGGAGTTCAAAAAAACCAATAATTGATTTAAGTAAATGTATCCCAGTTAAATCTGGAAAACCTAGCTGTTTTAGCTGTTGGCTCTATTGCCCCGAAGCAGTAGTTTCGAGAACAATTCCACCCCAAATCGATTTAGAACATTGTAAAGGATGTGGTATTTGTATGGAAGAATGTCCAGTAAAGGCTATAACTATGGAGGAGGTGAAATCTAAATGACTGTGATTGAAGAAAAAAAGGCTAATCTTGACGAAAATATAATGATTTTAACAGGAAATCATGCAGCTGCACATGCTTTCAGACAGGCAAAGGTGGGGGTCATTTCTGCCTATCCAATAACACCTCAAAGCCCTGTGGTAGAAAAAATAGCTGAATTCATTGCAGAAGGAAAATTAAAGGCTAGGTTCGTTAAAGTCGAATCTGAACATTCAGCGTTAGCAGTATGTTGTGCTGCTTCTGCGACGGGATCAAGAGTGGGCACTGCAACATCTGCTCATGGTTTAGAATTGATGTATGAAATGTTACCATGGGCAGCAGGAAATAGATTACCTATAATAATCAATCTTGCAACTCGATCGCTTGGAGCGCCTTGGTCAGTCTGGACTGATCATTCTGATTTTATTACAATAAGAGATGTTGGTTGGATTCAGTTTATGTGTGAAAATAATCAAGAAATCTATGATACAAATCTTCAAGCTTTTAAAATTGCTGAAGATCCTCGTGTATTTCTACCTGCAATTGTTGCTTATGATGGATATATACTAAGTCATACAATGATGCCAGTTAAATTAGAAAATCAAGAGATGATTGATGAATTTTTACCACCTCTTAATCACCATATTAATTTATCTGACATTTCACATGTAAAAGGAATTGATCCAGTAACCACACCTCACATTGTTAAAAGAGCAGAAGGAACAGCTCCAGGTTATTATGAATATAGATATGCACTTCAAAAATCATTAGAAAGTTCAATCGATATAATTAAAGAGGCTCATGACGAATTTGCCAGAAAATTCGGGAGATCCTATGGAAATGGAATATTTAAAACAGTTCAAACTGAGGATGCTGACACTATCATCTATGCTATGGGATCAGTCGCTTCTCAAGCAAGAGTCGCAATTAAACAACTGAGAGCAGAAGGTTTAAAGATTGGAATTGTAAGTCTTAAACTATTTAGACCTTATCCATATGAAGAATTAAGGGAATTTTTCAAAGATAAAGAGAATATTATAGTATTCGATCGAGATATTGGATATGGATACGAAGGTGTTTTATCTTATGAATTAAAAGCTGCGCTTTATAGTTTAAAAAATAGACCAAACATTAAGGGTTTTATTGTTGGTTTAGGTGGCAGAGATGTAAAAACAGAGCATATCATTACTGGTGTTCATAAAGCTTTACATGAATTTAAACAAGGAATATTTACTAATAAAACTGATTTTTTAGGTTTAAGATTAGATGAATTGAGTGATTATGATGAATCAACTTACTTTAAAAGAGGGTGAGAAATATTGGTAAATGTTATGGATCTTCCTGAAGAGGAATTTATTTATCCAGGCACTCGTGCGTGTGCGGGATGTGGCATGGCATTGATTTATAGAATTGCCTTAAAAGCATTAGGAGCCAAAACATTAGTAACAGTGCCAGCATCTTGTTTAACAGTTTTACATGGTATGCAGGGATTCTGCTCGACGAAAATAAGTGTTTACCATACCCCTTTTGCGACCACAGGAGCTTCCGCATCTGGAATCTTAGCTTCATTAGAAGATAAAGGTTTAGCGGATGAAATTACTGTTCTTGCCTTTGCAGGAGATGGTGGTACGACTGATATAGGAATTCAAGCCTTAAGTGGAGCTGTTGAAAGAGGAACAAACTTTATCTATGCTTGCTATGATAATGAAGCCTATATGAATACAGGTGTTCAACGTAGTGGTTCAACACCATTAGGAGTTAAAACAACTACTACACCTGAAGGCAAATTAGGCCATAAGAAAAATATGCCAAAAATTTTGGAAGCACATGGGATTCCGTATGTCGCGACGGGTATTGCCTCTTATCCTCTAGATTTGTATGAAAAATTTAAAAAAGCAAGAAATATTCATGGATCGAAATATTTTCATATTTTATCTCCTTGTCCGCCCGGATGGGGATATGAACCTAAAGATACTATATTAATTGGTCGCTTAGCCATACAAACTGGCTTTTGGATTTTGTATGAAGTCGAAAATGGTACATTAAAATTATCAAAACCTAGTAGTAGATATCTGGATCCCTCAAAGCGTAAACCTATTGAAGAATATCTAAAGGCTCAAAAAAGATTCAGTCAAATGACTCAACAAGAAATTGAAGTGTATAAAACCTATATCGATGATATGTGGGCAGAAATAAAAAGAAGAATAAAAAGTCAAGACTAAATCTAATTCAAAAATTCTTTTTCTATAATACAATTTAATGGCTAATTCTTCAGTTAATTCCTATTGAGTTATAGAAAAAAATAAAAGCTAATTTTAGTTAAGATAAGTAGATATTAAATGCTGAGAACATTCATATTTGATGAGTCTAAATCTCATTGGATCGAAGAAGAACATCGTCTACTATCACATGATGTCTGTGCAATTTTGGATGAAGAAAAAGAAATTATCTATCTTTGGAATGGTCCGAAAAGTAAAAAAGCAAAATTTAGGAAAGGATATATCCAAGTTAAAGAGTTAATTTCTAGCTTTCCTGAGTTAAACATCCAGTTTGTCATGGCAAAAAAGAATTTCCCAATAGAGATTCAAAATAAGCTTGAATCCTTGTTGGAATCCATAAAATTGGGAAAGGATAAAGTCTTGAAATTCAGTAGATTTACAAATATACGGATTTACAGTATTTCTATAATTGCTACTGTAATTCTACCAATTTTATCATTTTTAAATTTAAGTACGTCTTTAGCTTGGTCAGTATCTAATGGAAACTATCAAGTAAATAGTACAATGTACGATAACTGGATTAATAATTCGAAAAGCTTCACTATAATTACAATACTTTTATTTTCCATTAATATAATAATTGGAATTGTTGAGAATGAACATCAAGTTATAATTTTTTCCTTAAACGGTTTAATTATCTCAATAGGATTATTATTATATTTAAACCAAGGTACTTTTTTATTTTTATTTCAAGAAGGTTGGACTTTAACTAACTATTTGATATTGCAGAAAGATATTTTCATCTTTTTGGTTTTAATTTTAACTGCAATTCTGATTTTTGAAATACCAAATATATATAAATTAATATCTTTTTTCAAAACCTATAGAAAATTCATTTTTTAGCTGAAAAAAATGTGGAAGTAGCAAACTTACTCACTAGAATGGATAAGGAAGATCTCAGAATACTTATGGCAATTGAAATTGGAATGAAGAGATCAGAATATGTTACAGTGAGTAATATTAAGTTTTATTCGAGATATAAGATGGAAGAGACTCTTTTTCGACTAAAAAAGGTTCACAAACTTGATTTAATAATTAGAGATGCTTCCAAATATGAAATTGCATACACACTTAACTCTAAAGCATATGATCTTCTTGCCCTCCATACTCTAGTTGAAAAAAATATAATAAGTCAATTAGGGCCTCTAGTAGGTAAAGGAAAAGAATCAGATGTATATAGCTGTATGGATGATGAAAGAAATATATACGCCGCTAAATTCTATCGAATGGGGAGAACCAGCTTTAAAAATGTTAAAAAATTTAGAGATCTTATAGGAGAAAGGGGACACCTTTCATGGCTTTATGTAAATAGGCTTGCTGCCAAAAAAGAATATGAAGCTCTTGAAAAGATATATAAACTCAATTTAAATACTCCGAATCCGATAGGATACAACAGACACGTTATTATAATGTCATACTTGAGAGGAAAAGAATTAGTTTATTATAAAAGTATTAAAAAACCCATAAAAATTTTTAACAGAATTATTAAACAACTGAAAATAATCTATCAAAAAGAGAAAATGATACACGGAGATTTAGGGGAATTCAATATCGTTTTAGATGAAAAGGGAAACATTTTAATAATAGATTGGTTGCAATGGGTTTCAACAGATCATCCAAATGCTAATTCCCTTTTAGAAAGAGATATTACAAATATCTGTAATTACTTTCAAAAGAAATTTGGAATTGAAGGCGATGTAACCGAAATTATAAGTACTTTTAATAAAAAATAAAATCTTTTTAACTACTTTTTCATAAAGTTCCCTTGAATAATAACATCTTCTAATTCGTCTTTATTTATTGTTTTAATCTCCCTAGACAATGGTTTTAATAAATTCAATAATGCATCCAGATTTAATTTCTTACTTAGAATTGAAAAGTTAAAATCCCCATAATTAATACATACTCTATAAGACTCCTCTATCCCTCTATTGATATTTGGTAAATTCTGAAAAGAAGTAAGTGAAAAAATTGAATGAAATACATTCTCTCTAAACGGTAGATTTTCTATATCACCTAAAATTAACTCTAAATTATTTTTTAGTTTATAATTTATTATTTTTGATTTAAATTCTAACAACATATTCCAAGAGATATCGATTGCTACATATTTATATTTAACTCTGTTCTCATCTTTTTTTAAATTAGAGATGTATTCAAACAATAATCCTGTACCACAACCAATATCTAAAATTATTTTCCCATTTAAATGATAGTTCTTTAAAATTAATTTGTATTTCTCTGATTGAATTTGCCCATATCTTCTATCATAAAAATGAGCTGATGAATTGTATTCATTAATTATTCTTTTCTTTTTGTTTGAATTATTAAAGTGCTCTTTCAATAATAAAACCAAAAACTTTATTCTTACTATTTTTAATATCGAATTAAAAAGGTTTTAATTCAAAAAAATCTATCTTTAAATTATCTTTTCAATAATTGATATTAAAATCTTTTTTATAAAGGTATTAAAATGTCTGATAGAAGTAACAGTCAACAGAGATCTAAGAATCCTCTTTCTATCCTCCAAGCTGCGCAAAATAGTGTGATTTTGCTCAGATTAAAAGATGGAACAGAATATAAAGGTTTATTAAAGGAGATTGACGCTTATATGAACATGATATTAGAGGATGCTACAGAACTTTTAGAAGGCACCCCTGTAGCTAAATATAACGAAATTTTCATTCGGGGAAATAATCTTCTGTTTATCAAACCAGATGCTTCTCAAATTATATGAATTTAGAAGTTTCTAAAATTTGGATCAGAATTTCTGAAATTATGAAATCAATACCTTGCTTAAATCTTAAATTTTTATAAGTTTTGGTATAATTTCATTATTTTTAATTATAGCATAGGATGCGGGATTTGGAGCATAAAATCCTCTATAATTTGCCGATGAAAATATTGATAACAGTCGATTGTTAAAGAACCACCTATATCCTTCAGGAAAACATTCGTGTGCTCTTATTAGATATTTAAGACTATTTGCTTCCATAAAATTCTCAAAAACATCGTTTCCAAAAAAATATATACCTGGGCCTCTAAAACTGCTGGAAAAACCTTTTAGTTCTGATTTTGGGTCATTCCACATAATCTGATATATCTCCTGTGCGATTGAGTTAAATATTACGTTGAAATCTCTACATTTTTGGCCTCTCAATTTGTTTAGAATATTAATATCTTGAGGAATTCCTCCATGTAAACATAAAATTGTTTTATTGATTGAAGCACATATAGGGAGTAAGTTATAAATGCTTAGGATTTTGTTGAATTTACTTTGATCATTGAATCTTGAAATAAAATCCTGAAAAAAGCCGTAATATTGATTCATTTCTAAAGTTTCATGGTTTCCTCTTATCAAGAAATATTTTAAAGGGTAAAGAATTTTTAGAGCCAGAACTATTAATAAACATTCCAATTGTTTTGACCCCCGATCAACAATATCTCCCAAAAAAATAACTAGTTTAGGATTATTCTCATTTATAGTTTCGATTATCTTCAATAAAGTATCTAAGTTTCCGTGGATATCTCCTATTACATAAACTTCTTCAGTTTGTTCATTCACACTGAATTCTAAGTGTAAATTTTCCTCCTTTAAAATATCTATAACTGTTTCGAAAATTTTGGATATACCATCAAAATTTAACTTAGCTATTCTTTGTGGCTTTTTTATTAAATCTTTTAAAAAAGAATTATTAATCAGATTCAATCTCGATCGTATTGTTATGTTTTAATTTTTTTATAATTATTCTATTATTTTTATTATAGATTCTAATATTTTTATAAATAAAGAAATTTATAATGAATAGCTAAATTTCAATGAAAAAGTCGTTAGGCCAAGAGTTTCTAACTTATATCGAGAAAAGTATTGAGAGTTTTGAAAATGAAAAATTTCTTGAAAAAAATGATAATCGTAATCTCGGTATAATTTATACGCCGAAAAAAATTGTAGACTATATCGTATCTAATAGTTTCAGAATTTGCTTTGAAAAATTTATTAAATCCCATAAATTAGTTCAAATTGATTCTGATTTAGAAGGATTATTTCCCTCATTAATTAAAAATCAGAAGGTTAAAGAAAGATTAACTAAAATAATTAAAAATATCAGAATTTTAGATCCCGCATGTGGTTCTGGGAGATTTTTAATATCTTTAGCTGAAAAATTATATCAATTTTATCGAGTATTAGATCCAAGACTATCTCATTTTGATATAAAAAAAGCAATTATTCAAAATAATCTATTTGGAATTGAAATTGAAAACTCAGCTATTATTATCTCAAAGCTGAGATTAATTAAATGGCTTTTATCTACTAATGTAAAAAACTTCACATTTCAAAATATTAATTTAAAGAGTTTAAAACTCACAGATTTTAACCAAATCATTGAAAATTTAGATTTAAAATTCAATCTTTTTAACTCAGATTTTCTGTTAGATTTTAGTTCTGACAAATTCGATATTATAATTGGAAATCCTCCTTATGTGGAAAATAAAAAGATAAAGGATATTAAATTTAAAAATAAATTACATAAGAGATATAAAACAGCTTATCGTTTATTTGATCTTTCAATACTTTTTATTGAGAGATCTTTAGAATTATTAGAAAATGATGGATATCTCTCATTTATTTTACCTAATAAATTCTTATCCGCGGATTATGGTATTAAAGTCAGAGAATTATTATTAAATGAATCAGAAATTAAAGAAATCATAAATATATCTTCTTTATCTATATTTCAAAACGCAGCTACATATCCTATTATTTTATTTCTAAAAAAAGCTAAGCAAAGCAAGGGAAAAGAGGTAATTATTAAAATTTTCAGTAATATGAATGAGTTAATTGAGAAAAATAGAAATAAGACTATAAAATTCCATCAAAATTTAATTAATAAATTTCCTTCTAAAGTATTTCCCATCTCAGGAAATATTAAATTAATCACATATTTATTTAGAAATTTTAAAACTTTTGCTGAAGCGTTTGAAGATTTAAAAATTATATATCGACCTTTTGGTTTTTTAAAATATCGTAAACATTTTGATAATATCAGTGATGAACGCCAATCCGATAATGATTTGATATTAATTGGAACGGGCAATATTGAAAAATATTATGTTAAATTTAACAAAAGAATAAAAATTGCGGGGAAAGACATTAAGATTTCATATTTTAAATATCATCCTAATTTTGAGCATATTTGGAGCGAAATCAATAGCGAAAAACTAATTTTCAGGGAAATCGCAAAAGATCTAACATGTTGTTATGATCCAGGTATATTTACCAATATAACAGGTCTTTATTTTATAAAGATTGATTCGTTTAATACTGATCAATTATTCGGGCTTTTAACAATTCTAAATTCAGACTTATTAGATTTGGTGTTTAAAACACTGTTTAGTACGTTACATATGGCTGGAGGTTATCTAAGATTCAATGGTAGCTTTATTAAAAGATTACCATTACCAAGAAAATTTCCTTTGTTTTTATCACAATTGGGAAAGGTACTACAACTGCTTTCACAATTAAAATATGATCTTGACTCAAAAGAGTCTGAAATTGTAAAAAATCCTGAATTAGAGGGCTTTAATAATAAATATTATAATCAAATACAAAATTATCTTAACTTTTTTAAAAGATTAAGCAATTCCTTAGTGAAATTATTGTTTTTAGATGAATTTTACTTAGAGTCTAATTTAGATTATTTTATTTTAAGAGAATTGTTTGATTTAAATATAGAACTACAAAAAATTCCATATAAATTTTTAATTCCTCGATTTGATATAAATAATTATAAAATCTATTCATTAAATGAATTAGATTCTATTTTAACCAAAATAAAAAAATTATATAACCGATTACACAATAAAACAGGTTTAATAAATCAATTAGATGATATAATAAAAAACGATTTCAGTTAAAAGGCAATTTTAAATTAGTATTTCTTATTGTAAAATCGAAATAAAAATAAATTTTAACAAAGATTATATATTTAAAAAATTAACAAGTAAAAATCAATTAAAATTGTGAGTAAGAACTATGGCGAAAAAAAAGAGCGTTCCAAGTGAAGAGGAAGTTTATGAAATTCCTGATGGAAAAAAGGATGAAGATGGAGATGAAGTGATAGATCTAGATGATTGGAAAGATAATTTAGAAGAAGATTTAGATTACGATCTTAGTAAAATCGAAGATGATATGTTGGCAGATGAAGATGAAGATGAGGAATTTGGTATGGAAGTCGATGATGTTGTTAAATTGTTACGAGATGTAAAATGTAAACCTTGCCCGGGTTTAAAAAGTAAACCAGATTGTAAAATTGCCCATGATTATGGTTGTCCAAAACCAAAAAAGCCATAAAAATAACATTTTATTTTTTTAGTATTTAATTGCTTAAATCATTCTTGATTATATTTTTTAGTGAAATATTTTGCTTTCAAATACACATAAACGCATTATATTAATAGTTATTGATGTATTATTTAGCTGGTACATCTGGGAAGTAAATGTTTCATTAGGTAATCCATGTTATACAACTGCTTTTTCAAGATGTTTTATATTATCAATAACCACCTTTTTAATCGTGTATACCCCCTTTGAGATTTATTTTTCGTTTCGTGATCTCTGGTTTGATCGTTGGATAAAACTTTATCATAAAGATTTAGAAGTATCAACTGTAAAAATAAACGTTTCAGATGGATTTTTATCAGCAAATCTGGTAAAAAACCAGAATCAAGCAAAAACTAAATTAAAAAATACTATAGTTATAGTTTGTCATGGTTTTTCAGACACGAAAGAAACACTTGAGTATTTTTATTTTCCACTAGCGTATCAAGGTTATATTATTTTAGCTTATGATGCGAGAGGTACAGGAAAGTCGAAAAAAACCGGAAAGAGAAGTGATTTTTTAAAAAGAACTGAAGATTTCAAAAAAATAATCGAATGGGTAAAGATTCAAGAAGATTTTTCAAACATGAAAATCTATTGTATTGGTTTTAGCATAGGTGCTATAACAGTTTTATCTGGAGGTTTTTTAGATAGAGATGTTGAGAAAATTGTTGCTATTTCTTCAATGTCTTACTACAAACAAAATATTCCGAGATATAATCCCATTTTTATGTTGAGTTACTTAATGAAAGGGGTGAAATTATTTCCTAATACCGAAGAGAATAATCGTTTATCTCCTTATTTATTGATAAAAAATGCAAAAAAAGAACTATCATTAGAACAATGGAATATCTTCTCTAGAAGGGTTATGCTAATCCATTGTAAAAGCGATAGAGTAATAAAATTCAAGAATTTTAAAGAAAATAAAACGATTTTAGAATCTCCAGAGAATCATATACTTATTTTGAAAAGAGGTGGGCATTCACAAAAGAAAAATGAAATGGCATTAGTTGGAGCTACTCTCAATTTTTTAAATTCATAATAGTTAGATTTAACCTTTTTTTACTGCGTTTGAATTATTAAAACAACTTAATCATTTCTTTTATTGCTTCAAATGCCAATTCTATACTAACATCAATGAGATTAAGTTTATTTTCAAAATAGTTCGGGTCTGATTTTGATTTTTTTACCTCTTCAAGAATGTTGAAAAAATGTTTTTGAGATTCCAATTCCATAGAATATACTCTTGGGCGAGAGGTTGCATCACTCATTCTAACAAAGCAACCATGGTCATGAAAGTAATGATCAAATGCTGGAAAGTAAGTTTCCCATACTTTAGCTTTTAAATTATTATAAACAGAATTAGCTAATTTCTGGCAATATGCTCTACTTTTATCACTATAACAAAAATAAAAAGGCAATTTCCCTTTTCCTTGATTCTTTGACATATAATCATGTAATTTTTCAAAAACAGTCTCAAATTGTTTATGAGTCAAATTTAGATGGGTGTGATCAGCTGAAGGATTGCTTTTAAAAAATAAGGGTTTCCGATAATAAGGAATGCCATAGAGCTTTATAATATTTAATATCATCCCTTCCTTAAGCCAGTGATCAAATTTATAATATGGGTTTAAATTTTTACTTAATTCAATCGGAAATCTTTCCAGTAAAGAGGTTTCATGGAAATCTAATATATATACATAAGTTTCCTCGTTATCCCAATACATTTGAAGCAGTTTTTTCACAATTAAGACCTGTTCAGGTGTAGGATGTTTATTTAAATCCTCCATTCCATTTTCATATTCGGGAGCGAATGCTCTACGCCAAAATCTATTAAGATTTGTACCATTTTTTAAATAATATCCAGATTTATTATTTTCATTAGGATTTAGGAACCCATAAGGATTCAATAGAGGTAAGAAAAAGAGCACTTGATTAGTTTTGATAACCTCATTAATGCTAATTCGCTCTTCTCTTAATAATCTAAAAAATCTTAACATACTAAAAAGACCATTATACTCGTTATGCTGAGCTCCAATAAAGACTTTAACATGCCTAATTTCATCAAGTTTAGAATTATCGGCGATTTTTATAATAGGGATAATTCCTTCAGATGTCTCATAAGTCTGATAAAATGTAAAATCTAAATTTTTGACTTTTTCTAATTCATTTAATATTTTATTGTATAATTGGTACCGATGTGAGAGATCTAATAGTGCCTTTAATGTATCGAGATTCATTTCAATCAATGATTTTGTCCCAATCTGAGAATTTAATGATTTTATTATAATTTTTAACAATGCTTGTAAATAATACACAGCCTATACAAAACATATTTACAAAATCATCTTTTGTTAAATTTAATAGCTTGCATTTTTTTTCAGAGAATCCTATACCACGTTCAACTTCAATTTGGCCATTATAGCCTGATAAGTTGACTACAAATTCTTGTTTATTCAGAGTTCCGCTATATTCTCCACGCGCAATTCTGGCCAATCCACCTATTGGGATGACCTTACCTTCTCTTTGAGCTAAATAAATTCGTAAATCAAATGTATGTTTTCCTTCACGCCAATCAATCAGAGAGAAATCAGCCATCTCTTGAATTGTATATGGAAAAGGATCACGGTTTTTCATGAACTTAGCAAAGAATTCCTTTTTACTATCTTCCACAATTTTTTTAATACTACGTGAATCTTCATCTTGCGAAACTGGCATAACTCCAGCTCCCCCAGAGCCTCCACTAGGCTTTATAATAAAAGATCTTTGGTAGGTGTTAATAAGATATACCAAATTATTTATTAATTCTTTTTCTGTATATGCTTTGGTAAATAATAAATACCTCAGATTATACTTCTTGAGAGTATCTTTGCTGAAAAAACTTGCCAAATATGTTAAAGATTTATCGTCAGTTATTCTAAAGATTGGATTTACTATAACTGATTTTATTCTTCGGAAATCTTTTTCAATTAATTTAGAAAACTCCTCATTTGCAAGACGTCTTGTAATCCCATCTCCTAATAATACACTCACCTCTTCTCCATTAAATTTAATCCATTTGTTAGAGAAAGAGAGAGATTCGGATAATTGTCGATAATCAGCAATCAAAACTATGATCTCTGCTTTGAAATGTTTATCATAATTATCTGTATTAAAAATTTTAACTGTGTGTCCGTTAGATTTCAGTTTTTTTCTTAAATATTCTGTCATTATTACTTTTTCATGAATTAATCCATCATTAACCGGTACTCCAATTAATACAAATATTTTTTTATCCATTCTGTTGTTTTTCTTTAACGCTTGAAGAATGGCTTCATAATAGCCATCATATAGAAGAGATTGCTGTTTTTTAGTAATGATTGAAAGTCCACGATGGGATCCCCCATTAGTTTCTAAAAGAAAAAATCTTTTTCCTTCAGGTTCATCAGATACCATGAAATCAATACTTCCTGCATAAAATGAGTCAGTTCTATCTAAAAAATTATCCTTATCTTTTACCATCTTTTTTATCGCTCTTTTCCTTACTTCATCAGCAAATTCATCCTCTTGGGAGGCTCGTAGTTCTGCAAAAGATACTAAATCTAATCCTAAAGATTTTCCTAAATTTATTAATTCAAGGTCATTGTCTGAAATTTTAGTGGACATTAATTTTAGAAACTTAGTGAGAAGATCCTCATCCATAAGTTAATATAATTACAACACAATTTAAAAAAATTAGTTTTAATGCTATTTAGCAAAATCTGAAAAGAACGAGGTTAATATTTAAAAAATTAAAAACTAGAGATATAGATATCCTTGATGATTTCCCTTAGTTGATAATCTAAGGGAACCCAGAAAGATTTTCTTTACGTTAAGTTGTTCCTTATAGGTTAGGTTCGAATATAATAAGATATAATTTTTCTCAATATTTATTGTAAAGAGCAAACCTATTTCTATCAACTCAGATTTTTCAGTCATTAACCCAATTATTACATAATGGTAAGGAAGATTAACAAGTTCATTAATATTAATTTCTTTTTCAATAATTTGATCCGTTTCTTTGTCATATTCTGTCTTTATAAACTTCATATTGTTTAATGGAATTGAAATCTTTCTAAACTCCTCGAATTTCTTAGAGAATTGACTCTGGCGTAAAAACCTTCTTTCTTCTTTGTCTTTTTCATAGAAATATTTATTTCTCTCCTTAATTAAAAATATTTTCCGATCTTTTCTTAAACTAGATGAAGTCTTTTCAATGCTTTTTAATTCTTCAATAGTTTCATCATGAAAAACGATAATTATATCCGGATTTACCGTTTGAATAAAGAAATTTTTATAGAGGATCCCTGCCTCAGTTTTAATCCAGCCATCTGTATCAATTAAAATAAAATTGATATCTTTATTTTTGACAATATAATCCTCAATTAATCGCCTACATGAAAGAGAAACTATGAATTTATAGTCTCCTTTCGGAAAAGTGGCACCAATAAAGACTGTTTTCTCAGGTTTAATATTCTCGCTTGAAATAATATAATCATCAATAGTACCAATGTTGATTGTAGTTGGAATATATATAATTTGTTGCCCGAGATCTGAATCAAGATATCCACCTTTTAATCCTTCCTTAAGAAAATTGTTTGCTAAATATTTGATGAATGTTGTTTTTCCACTACTAATTCCTAAAACTATGATCTTTAAAGGACCACCAGTATTTTCTTTCAACTCTTTAATAATAGAATCTTTAATTTCAATCCACTTAAGAGAAACAGAATTTTCTTCGATTAATTTAAGATTTTCTTCAAAATTAGTATATACCTCTAATTTTGAGTTATCTAGTGCAAATAGAGGAAAAATTTGGGCACTAGGGATTATTAAAACATTTCCATCATTTGTAGATGAACCACTCGATGATCCTTTTTCTGGAAGATAAATCTTCCCAAAAACATCAATTTTTCCTTCTAATATAGTTATTCTAGCTGGACCTTTTACTAATAAAGTATAACCCTTTTTTATATTTTTAATCATAAATTATTCATCTGTGTATAAAATAATTTAAATATGTAATCCAATTGAGGTTTCCTTTAATATTTCCAATGGATTCTCTTGTAATTTCATAAAAATAAAGAATTGATATCCTAATACATTGCTTAGTAGATAGTTATTAATCATGATTTAAGTTTTCAAAAATTACAAAAGTCTACTCTTCGATATTTTTAGTAATTTAATTATAAATAAATAATTTAAGGACAAATTTCACTGATGAAATTAAAAAGTTCTGAAACGATTTGATTATGGTCTGGACTCTCTAATATTGTATGATCATTATGCTCTAACCAAATTTTCCTCTTATTCTTAGAACTGATATTGCTAAAAATATAATCCATACTATTTTTTTTAACATCAGAATCTAAATGACCTTGAAATAGCAATGCTGGACATTTTACTTTAGATAAAGATTTCTTCATTTCTTTCATCAATTTTTTCACTTTTGTAGCAATATTTAAGGGGATCTTATCATATCCAACCCATTTTCCGTTTGTATCTTTTTTAAATTGTTCTGAATCAATGGAATGATATTTAACAAAAATTTTGAAGAATGGGACAAGATGAAATAAAAATCTTTGAACTCCTGCTGGTGCACTAATGGTAAAAATTCCATCTAAATCGTTACTCGATGCTAAAATTAAAGTTAAAATTCCCCCCATAGAATGACCACCCACAATAATTTTATCACATGTATCCTTCAGTGCTGTTAATTCCTTATTCAAAGCAAATTTCCATTCGCTAATAGGTATTTTTCTTAAATTAACTGGTGAAGTTCCAAAACCTGGGAGTAAAGGGACACTAATAGTATAACCACCTTTTTTATGCAAATCTTCCGCAAGAGGTTTCAAATCCGCACATGTTCCTCCACCACCACCGTGTATCATTATAATCCCAATTTTATTTCCTTCAAAATAAAATGGACCCGCACCGTGCATTATTGTTGAATTATTATTATTCATTTTGTCTCACATTTATATAGGCAATTAAAAAATAATGAAAATCCCCATATGTTAGAAAATGTTTAGAGATATCTGCCCTAAAGCATTAGATTTAAAAAAAGTTAATTTTCAATTATCCTCTCATTTTTTTATAGCAAGAAATACACATTTCGGAATCATTGTATGTCATAAGCCTACTACTCATTGTAGGTTCCCCACATATCTCACATGGTACAGACTCTTCAATTTGGGCTAATCCAGGAGGACTGAATTCAATTTCATAAATATTAAAGATATCTTCTGGTTTGGAGTTTAATAATAACTGAATTTTTTCATCTCTTGATTGCTTTTTATTGCCAAATTTACCACTTTTTAATGCTAATCTGACACTTTTTTCGGTCCTTCTATCATAAAAATAATAATTATTTTTACCATAATCTTGATGTACAAGATTACCCTTTCCAAAAGTTGTACCTAATAAAACTTGGAGAGCATCAACGCTGCAATTATCATTCTCAACAACAGCAACTAACTCTTCATTTGGAGAATAATCATGACCGTGCTCTAAAACATATTTAGCAGCTAAAACTCCAATCGCTAGACCAGGACAAATGTGTCCATGAAATCTTACTGCTTTTTCCATTAATTCTTTAGCTTCCATTTAAATTCATATTATTTTTTTTTGATTAAATTTCAATTATATAATTTATTAGATGCTTTAAATATATTTAATCTAGAATTACTTAATAAAAGCTTAACCTCTTTAATATGAAATTTTTAGCCGATTCAATGTTGGGTAAATTAGCACGATTCCTAAGAATTTTTGGTTTTGATACTATATATGCTAACAATCTAATTGAATATTTTAGGATAGATCCCGTTCCTGATGAAATGCTAATAGATTATGCAAAAAAAAATGATAGGATTATCATCACAAAAGATTATCCCTTATATAAGAGCTATATAGAAAATAGTGTATATCTTAGAGGAGAAGGTATATATCACTACTTAAATCAACTCAAAAATCATTTTAATTTAAGTTTTGAATTTAATATTGAACGAGCAAGATGTTCAATTTGCAATTCGCAGTTAAAAAGAGTTGCAAATAAAACTTTAGTAAAAGATCTTGTTTTAAAAGAAACCTATAATAACTACAATGAATTTTATCGCTGTTTAAATCCTCAATGTAAGAAAATATATTGGGAAGGATCTCATATTGAAGATATTGAGAATAAGTTAGGCAAAAATTTAGAATTTGATTGAAAATTTTATTTTTTAAAATATTTCTCTTTTATTTCTAAGAATCTTTGTTTGGTTTTTTCAGCGAGTTCAGTATAATTCCCTTTCATGTACATTCCATAAGCTTGATTTAATAATTCAAGGCATTTTCGATATTCTATATTTTTGAAATGATTTTCTGAAAGAGAAACTAAATAATCCCCTTTTTTTTTATAGAATTCGATAAATTGGTCAGAGGTGTTAATGTCCATTTTTTTTATTTTTTCATTATTTTATTTAGTATTTTATGATCTTAATTGTATTAAAATTAACTAAAATTTTTCGGTTCAAACATTATTTCTTTTTGTTGAAGTTATTCTAATTTGAAAGCTTTTTTACGAAATTCTTCCATATCAATAACTGTTCCCTTTAAACGCGATTCATTAGCGGCAAATGCCATTAAATGACTTTCAAGTGAATCTCGTGCATTTATTAAGGGTTGAGCTTTCTTTTTATTGATAAGTAATTCAATAAAAGCATCTATTAATTCAAAATCGCCTACACCATGTTCACCAGATTCACGCGTTAGCTTTTTCTTATAAACAAGTTTTTCTTTTCCTGAAAAATGGTCATAGAAAATAATTTTCTCGCCACTTATATGAAATTCTCCTATAATTGTTGCTTTTGTTCCATCAATTCTTAATGTACGCCCTTCTCGTTCACTGAAACCATGCATGGTTAAATTAGCTGTAACTCCATTTTCAAATTCAATATTTACGACTTGATGATCAACTACATCATTATCACTGTGATACACACATTTACCATAGGGGCTAGTTTTTAATATTTCCAATTTTGCTTCATCTGAATAGTCTTCTTTCTGTCCTGTATATAAATAATAGATTGGAAAATCTCTATAATACCTTATTTCTTTCAATTGAGGTATTATTTTAGAGATATGTGTTAAAAAATTCACATGGTTCTTTCTTAACCAACCTAATATCTTTAGAATTTTGTTATCACTTTTCTCCAATAGTTGAATTTGTGGGATAATATCAATATAAATTCTTGGAGCGTAGTATAGGCATTTATCTCTAGCCGGACATCCATCTAAACAATACTCTGGAGCTCCCTTCGGTGCATTCTCTGGCTTAAAATGTAATAAATTTCCAAAAGAACTTATTTTCTTTGGAGGCGAACCAATCATATATAAAAGCAAATCTAGATCATGACAACATTTTGCTAAAATCATTGGAGAAGATTTATCTACACTTGCCCATGGACCCCTGACATAACTGTGGGCGTAATGGTACCACATCACATTTTCTCTATGAGTAATATTAATAATATCTCCAAGGAGACCTTTTCGGATTATTTTATATACTGTTGAGAAAAAATCAGTATATCTTAAAACATGACTCATTCCTAAAATCTTTCCAGTCTCTTCTACTTTGTTCACTATTTTCATACAATCATCTAGAGTTTGAGCCATAGGTTTCTCCAATAGCACGTGATATCCTTTTTCTAATGCTGATAATGTAGGTTTTGTGTGCATTTGATCTTGAGTACAAACAAAAGCAACATCTGCTAATTTATCCTCTGAAAACAAATCCTCCCAGCTTTCATAACATCGATTTGAAGGAATCCCATGTAAATTAGCAAATCTTTCATTTCTTGTTTTAATTGGCTCCGCTACAGCAACAAATTTTAATTTTTTCTTGTTTTTCAGAGCATATTTTCCATAAACTTGTCGTCCTCTCCTACCAGATCCTATTAAAACAGCTGTAATTGGAAAATTCATTTTAAATATCTAAAAAATCAACTTAATTAATTAGAAAGATTGTATTTAAAAAGTTAAAATTATCGAATAATATAGAATTTATCAATCATTCTTATGTAAATCATTGAGATTTGTAGGTTGTTCTCTATAATTAAAAACAGCTTTGGCAATCTCTCCTAGATATTCAGCAGGATTCATGGTTTTTCCACATTTTGTACATCTGAAATCAAGCATTCCATCAATTGAAACCAGTATTCCATTTTCACAATAAGCACACTGTTCAAAAGACCATCTGTCTATTATTTCTGTAACATATTCGATAAATTTTTCTTCTTCAGATGTAGGCATGATAATTCACTTTTTATTATGCTCTAATTATTATTAATAATTTTTATTTTATATTTTGAATTTTCACGTGTCTTAATAAAATGTTATTTAACTATTACTCACTCCTTTAAGATACAAAACTTCTTGGAATAAATCCTTCAAGTAGTAAAAAATCAATTAAAACATTCGCAGTCATAGCTTCTACAACTGGAATTACTCTAGGTACTATACATGGATCATTCCGACCAGAAAATTCAATTTCTACATTTTCCATAGTCTCAATATTTACAGTTTTCTGAGGGATACCTATAGAAGCAGTTGGTTTAACTGCAACAGTAAATTCAATTGGCATACCAGTTGAGATTCCACCGATTATTCCACCAGCATCATTTTTAGTTGTTTGGATTTTTCCATCTTTCAAAATCCATGGGTCATTATGCTCAGAACCTTTCATTCTGGATGCTTTAAAACCAGCACCGAACTCTATACCTTTTATTGCGGGAATCGCAAAAATTGCCTTACTAATATTTGACTCAATACTATTGAAAATAGGACCTCCCTTGCCTTCTGGAAAATTTTTAACAATACATTTTATCGTTCCGCCAATAGAATCCTTTTGATCTCTAACCTTTTCAATTAATTGTTGCATTAATTTCGATTTTTCATAGTCAATAGCTCTAACAAGAGATTTCTCTCTTAGCTCAAATAACTTTTCTAACTTATTTATAGGATGATTTACATCATCAATGACATTTCCAATACTTCTTGTGTAGGCAAATATCATGATACCATATTTTTTTAATATTTTTTTTGCTATAGCACCAGCCATTACAAATCCTGCTGTTATTCTCCCTGAAAACCGCCCTGATCCTCGATAATCAGAATATCCACAATATTTCTTTAATGCAGAATAATCTACATGGGATGGCCGTAAGAATGGTTTATATTTCTCATATATCGATGAATCAATGTCTTTATTTTCAATTACCAAACAAATAGGTGCTCCCGTTGTCCTGTTATCGAAAACACCGGATAAAACCATAACTCGATCCTTCTCAAGACGGGTTGTTGTTAAATGTGATTGACCAGGTCTTCTTTTATCGAGTTCATTTTGGATAATTTCTAAATCGAATTCTAATCCAGCAGGCACTCCGTCTAATATAATTCCCACTACATCTCCATGACTTTCTCCAAATGAAGTTATTTTAAAGATAGAACCAAATGAATTATCCATAATTTTCACGTCAATTTAGGATTAATAGGATAATAATCTTACATGATTATTTAATTAATATTATATCTATAAATTTCTATTTATTATTTAATGAATCTTAAAATTAATCCTATGACCAATGCCTTAAGTGGTGAAATCACGGCGCCGAGCTCTAAAAGCTATTCTCATAGAGCATTTATCGCTGCTAGTCTCGCTGATGGGATTTCAATAATTAAAAATCCCTTAACAACTGGAGATGTTGGAGTTACAATGAATATATTAAAAGTTTTAGGAGTTAAAATTCTAGAAAAAAGTGATAATACCTATATTGTTAAGGGTGTTAAAAATGCTTTCAGATCGTATAAAAAACCTTTAGATTGCGGAAACTCTGGAACAACATTGAGAATTTTCAGTGCTTTAAGTTTACTAGTTGAGGGAGGACTTACCTTAAAAGGAGATTTTTTAAGATATAAACGACCAATTCTTCCACTCCTCGAAGCACTCGAAAAATTAGGAGGAGTATTCAAATTATCAGGTGATAAACTCAAGATCAAAAGTAAGAAAGTTTTATGTGATAAAATTAAGATTCATGGGGATATAAGTTCACAGTTCATAACTGCCTTGCTAATACTGTGCCCTCTTTTAAAATGTGAAAATAAAGACTATATTGAAATCGAACTAATAACACCATTAGTCTCTAAACCTTTTATTGATATTACTTTAGATGTACTAGATTCATTTGGAATTAATATTCAAGCAAATTTCGAAATTGGAAAATTTTACATAACTAATGAACAAACTTACAGATCCCAGTCGTTTACCATTCCAGGAGATTTTTCTTCTGCAGCAAATATTATAGTAGCTGGTGTTTTATCTAAAGAACTATCATCCATAATTATTAATAACTTAAGTACTAAGAATTATCAAGGAGATAAAAAAATTCTTGAGATCCTTGGTGAAATGGGTGCAAATATCAAAATTGATGATGAAAAAAACCAGATAATCATAAATGGAAACTTAAAGGATAACCCATTAAAGGGTATTGAGATTGATTGCACTGATATTCCTGATTTATTTCCAATTTTATCTGTTATCGGAGCTTTTGCGGAGGGAAAAACAGTTCTCTATAATGCGTCTAATCTGCGACTTAAAGAGACTGATAGAATTTCTGCTATGGCTCGTGAATTAAGTAAAATGGGAGTTAAGGTTATCGAGGAAGATGATAGATTAACAATATTTCATATTGATAAATTCAAGGGAACTAAAATCGATCATAATAATGATCATAGAATAGCAATGGCTTGTAGCATTGCAGCTTTATACGCTGATTCGACATCGTATATTCAAAATAGTGATATTGTTAAAGATTCATACCCTTCCTTTTTTGAAGACTTAAAAGAATTAGGTGCTCATATAGAATTAGTATGAGTTAATAAAAATTTATCGAAAGCTTTTTTGCCTCCGAGCCCTCGGCTTCTTGCCACCAAACTTCTTTGGTTCGGTTCTTCTCGAGTCTCCACTCAACAGGGAATCATCATATTCCCTAAATGTTCGTTCGATAGTTTTTGTCCCTATAAATTTGTTTATAGATTTAGCTATTGCCATTCTAACTGCATCTGTTCTCCCCATAATCCCGCCACCTTGAACTCGAACATTGATCTCGCATTTTTCAAGTTTAGGATGATTTATTATTTCAACTACTTCTTGAATCCTTAAGCGAGCTATTTCAGGTTCGTATAGTTGTAAAGGAACATTATTAATTTTTATTTGACCTTTTGCTGGATGCCTTAAAACGGCTCTTGCAATAGCAGCTTTTCTTTTCCCCGATGCTTGAACTACTTTCATTGACATTTCTTAAACCTCGATCTCACTTTGTTTCCAGCCTATTCGTTGACATAGATTTTCTAAGGTAATATACCTATTATAATATGAAAGACGCTTTTTATCCACATTATAGATTTCATTAGGCATTAGTTTTTGATACTTATTTTTAAATCGTTCTGGAATATCTGATATATATACATGTACTCTTTTAAGAGCTTCTTTTCCTCGAAGCTTCTTTCTTGGTAGCATTTGTTTTATAACTCTTCTCATAAAAGTATCTGGCCTTCTTTCATGAAATGGTCCTCTACGTGGATTAGTTGCCGTCGAAATGTTTAATTTTGCTAAATATTTTTCATGAATATCTCTTTTTGTTCCACTTATAATTGCATCTTTCGCATTAATGATTACTATATACTCACCCAATAAAGCCTTTTTAGCAACTTGACTACAGAATCGTCCTAAAATTTTGTTTTTTGCATCATATAACTGATATTCGATTACCATAGGCTCATTCCATCTAAATATGATAATTAATATTTTAATAAAAAATCCTTATCCCACTACCTTTAGGATTTTGCTCTAATAATTCTTCAATTGTTAATAGTTTGCTACCTGAAGATTCAATTTTTTGTTTCGCTGATTTTGAATATTCTAAGCACGCTATTGTAAGAGCATGATCTAATTCACCCATCCCTAGAATTTTTCCAGGAATAACTATTATATCGTTTTTATTTGTCTTCTTATTAATACGATATATGTTTGCCTTGACTCTGTTCCTTCTTGGACCGCTCAATTTTTTAGATAGGTTCTTCCATATTTTTATCTTAGTCTTCCATAAATCTCTGATCAGCTTTCTCATATAATAATTTGACGGTCCGGTTATTTTATGAGACATTAGAAAGATCTACTCTCTTTTTAATTCATTTAATCTGATATCTTAAATTTTTAATATTTTAATAATTTTTTGATAATTCACGATTCTATCTCTACTTCTTCAAGTTTTTCAACAAATTCATCTATTTTTTCTAAAAAAATCTCAAATGTTTTCTTCAAGATAACATCAAATCCAAGAACTCCATCACTCTCAATTGAAAATATATAAGTATTTTCTTTCCAACCTACTTTTATAGCAACTTGTGGGCAATCATTCTGACAAGAATTGCATAACGTGCATGTTTTCCAATAGTCTTCAAATAATATTGGTGTTTTTTTATTTGAAAAATCATATAATCTTTCAGGACACATTCTTGATACTATACATTTATCTGGGCATTTTGCACATTTAGTATCATCGAAATCTATTTGGGGATAAAATCTATAGAAAACATTTGAAATTGCTTGCCATTTGACGTGTTCTTTTGCCAAACCTAATATTGCATAAGCTTCTATAATCACTTTATCATTTTTATCAATTTTTACGAGAGGAATATTAGGATCAACGGGAACAATCTTAGGGTCATTTGATTTGAGGTCACCCGAGTAAATATCCAAAGAGGCATTTGTTGTATTAGTAATTTCACATGTTAATGAAACTTGACATAGAGGACAGCCATACCCACCACACTCACATTCACGAGGTAACTTATATACTTCTAAATCCGTTTTTAAAGGAATCAATCCGAGACGATGACTTATTATTTCATCGTATAAAGGACTATCGTTTTTGAGAATAATAACTTCATCTACAGCCATTACAGGGATTTCAGAAAGGATAATTCTACGAATTACATTTGCCATTTCTATAGAAATCCCTTCTACTACAAAGATTAGTTTCCTATTGCTTTTTTCAAGAACTTCGAGACTCATGACTTTTATTAATTTAAAATTATAATAAGTTTTAAATGAATGTTGTAAGATAAGTTTTATTATTCTAATGAAAAAATAAGAATAATGATTATTAATAAAACTTCAAATACTCATAAGCTTTGCTTGAAGACTGAAAGCAATACTTAATTTCTTGGAAATCTCTTCGGAATTCTGCTACTTCATTTTTTACTTTTTTGGGATCTTTCTTATCAATTAATAATTTCTTAAAAAACTCCGCGATATCAACCATTTCACTTTTTCTCATTCCTAGTCGTGTGATTTCGGAGGTTCCTATTCTTAAACCACCCGGATTTTGATAATGTCTCCCTGCTGCGATATCGTATGGTAAAAGATTACGATTAAGAATTATATTTGCTTCTTCTAACAGTTTCTCAATATCTCCACCTAATCCAATAGTTTTATCAAATTCTGTGATATCGACTACAATCTGATGAGATTCAGTAAAACCTTTATGTTCCATTAATACTTTCAATCCGTGATCAGATAAATGTTGTCCAAGAGCTTTTGCATTTTCAATGACAATTTTATGGTATTCCTTTCCAAATTCTAGCATTTCTGCAAATGCAATCGCTAATCCAGCAACATTATGTAGATGATGGTTGGACAGTAAAGCCGGAAAAGCGCAGGATCTCAGTGTTTCAATTAAATCTTCCCTATTTGATACCAAAGCGCCATGTTGCGGTCCTGGAAGTGTTTTATGCGTACTCATTGTCATAGCATCTGCCCCTTCTCTTAAAGGATCTTGGAAATATCCAGAACCAATCAATCCAGCAACATGTGCCGCATCATAACCAACATATGCTCCAACTTCTTTCGCAACTTCACCAAGCTCTTTAACTGGGTGAGGGAATAAAAACACTGAACCACCGAATAAGACTAATTCAGGTTCAAATTCTCTGATAATTTTCGCAGAAGCATCAATATCAAGATTCATTTCATCGTTATCAAATGCTAAATATTCAACATTTATTCCTCTTGTTGTTCCGGCAGTACCAAAAATTTCTCTCCCACTTTTTGCAAATCGTGGACCATGTGAAATATGTCCTCCCCGAACAATAGACATACAGCACATTTTACCATTATTATCTGATGTAAATGCATTATACATTACCAAGTTTGCTACAACTCCGGATACTGGACGAACATCGGCATGAATACATTTAAAATATTCTTTAGTAAGATCCATACAAACATCTTCTATTTGATCTATAAATTTACACCCCGCATATACACGTTGACCACTCCATCCTTCTGCATAACGATGTGAAAAATCGCATGCACAAGCTTCATCCACAGCAGGACTAGTGATATTTTCAGAAGCAATTAGAGGAATTGATCTCTTGAACCACTCATGATGCTCTAGTAAAATATTTCGGATTTCAGCTACTTTTTTATTCAAATTTAATCAATCCTTTCCATTAATTTTAAAGGTTATTAAAATAATAAATCTGCATTTTTTTTTAACCTTATTTAGATCTCCTAATTTTTTAATGAAATTTCTTTCAATAAATTAGATAATTAATGAAAATTACCTAAAGTAGAGATATATGAAAGATGTATAAATATATAAGAAGTCCTTATTCTTTAGATTTCTCAAGAATTAGTCTGGCTTCAAATAAATTTAATTTTTTTCCAGCTTTTTGTTTTTCTAATGCTGTTGCTAGTTTATCTTGTTTAATCTTTTTAAGCATTTCATTCTTTTTCGTAATTTGCCTGAATTTTGGAGCTGGTCTTTTGCCTGGTCTGTAAGGTCTTTTACCCCTGTATGTTTTCTTTCTTCTACTCATTACCTTTAGATATTGCTCATGATATCGATCGGCTGTTTTTTTATTCTCAATTAACTCTTCTTCGAGATTTTTCTTTTCTTCTTTTAATTTATCGACTTTTTGAAACTCTTCAAGCATTTTAGCATGATTTTCTTGAGATTTATTCGACCATTTGCTTAATTGTTCATAAATTTTATTCAGATTAATCTTTACAATTTCAATTTTTCTCTCAATTTTAAAAAGTTCACTGTTCCTTTGTTCTGATAAAAATTCTGATTTCACTGCTGCTAGTTCCCGTATTTTATCAATTAATGCATTTTCTTCAATAATATCAAGTTTTTCTGTTTCAATTCTTCTCTCTAAATTATCTATTTTGCGTTCAATTTGTTTCATAGAGAAAATTTGTTTGTTATCCTTAGTAACTGTTCCTGATTTTTGTATATTTTTCTTATTTTCTATTAAATTATCTAATAGTGTCTTATATTCAATTTTTTTTTCTTTTAATTGCTTTACCTTATTATTCCAGTAATCTCTTTTCTTTTTGTATTTTTCCTTAGCAATTTTTAGAGAATTTGCAATTTCTGTTTCAATTTCTTGGAGATCATTGATGTATTGTTTTGTTTTCTTATTTAATTCATCTCTTTTTTGCCGTAAATCTTCAATTTGGAACTGAAGGTCTCTGAAAGATGTTCGAGATGTTTGAGCGTTATGGGGTCTCTCTCTACTCATAAATTAATTCATTAAAGAGTATTTATAAAAAAGGTTTTTTATAAGTTTAATATATTTGAGAGTTGTATATTTTTTATATATTTTTTGTAAATAAATTAATAATAAAAGAAAGCCTTCTTATAAAGAATAAAAGATTTAGATACTTTAGGAACATAAAAAGATAACATTTAAAATGAACTCTGAAATCATTAAAGAAAATGATTTAATCTTTTTGATTCTTGACGAAAAAAGAAGATGGTTAGTTCAAGTGAAATCCGGTGGCATTTTTCATACACATAAAGGAATTATTGAGTTCAATGATATAATTGGAAAGAACTTTGGTTCAATTGTTTTTTCAAGACCTTTTGAAACTCAAGGGTATAAATTTTATGTATTAAAACCTTTACCATCTGATTATATTATTCATATGGCTCGGAAAACTCAAATTATTTATCCTGAAGATGCTGGAATGATTTTACTTTATTCAGGAATCGGACCGGGAAGTGTGGTTATTGAAGCGGGATGTGGTTCTGGAGCTCTAACATGCATATTAGGAAATTTTGTTCGTCCAAATGGGCACATCTACTCATATGATATAAATGAAAAATCACTTAAAAGAGCGAAATTAAATGTAACGAAAGCAAAACTAGATGATGTTATAACAATCCAATCTGGAGATATTTTAAAAGACCCTTTTGAACAAAAAAATGTTGATGCTATTGTCTTAGATATGGCTACTCCCTGGAATGCAGTTGAAAAAGTTAAAAATTATTTAAAATTCAGTGGAACACTTGTATCTTTTTCCCCCACAATCGAACAAGTTAAAAAAACAGTCTCAGCAATGAAGATTAATGATTTTATTGAGATAAATACATATGAATTAATAAAAAGAAAAATCCAAGTAAAGGAAAACGCAACCCGACCAGAAGTAAGAATGATTGGCCATACGGGGTATTTAACATTTGGAAAAAAAATTAAAAATATGAAAAATCCATATCGAGAAAGGAAATTAAAAACTAAAGAATTTGTTAACTTAAATGGAATGCCATTACAAGGTTAGAATTTAATGCAAATTGATTATGAGGAATTTTCAAAATTAGATATTAGAGTAGGTTTGGTAAAAAAATGCCAACAAGTACCTAAATCAAAGAATCTCTATAAATTAGTGGTGGATTGTGGAGAGAAAGACCTAAGGCAAATTGTTACTGGAATCGCTCGCTATTATTCACCAGAAGATTTGATCGATCAAAAGATTATTGTATTAACAAATTTAAAACCACGAAGGATTATGGGTATCGAAAGTCAAGGTATGCTTCTTGCTGTTGATCTCAATAATGAACCATTTTTATTAAAGATTGATGAGAGAAAACCAATTCCCCCAGGATCCAAAATAAAGTAGTTAAAATCCTTTCAATTGAGTTCCAGTTTTAAATTCTTTCTTTTTCTTAAATCGTTCGGTTTTGAAAAAATGTTTCTTTTTTTCTGGTAAAATATCAACGTATTTTCTTAATAAATCTTCGATATAGTGCTTTGTAGGCTTACTACTTGTAATTCTATTTGGTTCAGATAAATAATCTAATATTTCTTTATCTTTTGAATCATATGATAAACCTAAATTCTTTAATGGAATATGAACAGAATGTAGAAACCATCCAGATGATTTTTGATCATGAGCAATCACTTTTAAGATATTAACATCTTCTTTTTTTATTTTAAAATCAAGCAGTTTTTTACCAGGACGGACAATTATAGTTGCATATTCCGGGATCTTGTTCTTCGGATTGTGAATTTTCTTCAAGAATTCTTCTAATCTCTTCATTGCTAATTCATTGTGTTGAAAACTGATAAGCGTATTAAAAAGAATAAATTAAATAAATTAAATAAATTTATTATTTAATGGATTTAGCCTAAACTTTGTAACATCTAGAGGATGGCAAAATGAGCTCTTTAGAAACTCCAATCCAAGAAAAATATTTTTTCAAAAAAAAAATTTGTGTCTTGGGAGGGACTGAAAATTATAAGGATGAGTTTCAAAAAAAAATGAGTTCAAATTCCTTACCTATAGAAAATAAACAAAATATTGGTGTAAATATAAGTAAAATTGATTTTTCTTTTAAAAAGTGTGAAAAATTTGAATTTCTTTTGTGGAATATTGATTGTAGACAACAGAGAGCCTATTTGCGAACAGTTTTTTATAATGGAGCTGAAGCAATAATAATCTTTATATCTGAAACAAAAGTGGATCAAATTCTACAATATTTTAATGAAATCCAAGCACGAATACAATCAATAACTCTAATTTTTTGTATAATCCTTGAACAATTTTCTAAAAATGAAATTATTAATAGGCATTTTAAAAATGAAGATTTTGATTCAATTATAAAATCAAATGATATTCAAATTGATGAAATCTCTGAACCTACAGACATCTTAGATCAAATGTGTTCAGTTTTTTTAAAGAGAACTAAATATAGAGAATCAGATAATGTTTATATCATTGATTTTATTCCTTTAAATCTACTTTTCGTACATTCTGATATCACTGATGAATGTAACGATTATTACGAACCGGAATTGCGTGATATGAGTATCCCTAAGATAATAAATACAGAAAAATTGGTAGAATATATTTTGAAATTAAATTTAGATGTTCAATTTGAATCTAATAATTGGGTTAAAATTAAAAATAAAAAACTCGGTATTTTTTCAATTTTTCTTAAAAACGGTAATGTATACTATTTTCCCAAAATATGTGAAAAATGTAAGGATAAGAAATGTATGAAATATAAAAAAGCACCGTTTTTTATTTGTATTGAATCCGGAGAATCAATTGGCTGGACAAATATTAATGGATTTGATCAAAAAGAACTTCTTATATTAACTAAAATCCTTGCATTAAAAGAAGGAAATGAAAATAATCTGCCAAATTCTGTACTAAAGCAAATTAAAAATATGAATAGATGTGAAAAATGACTGCTGTATTAAAGACCTTTGAATTAAAGACGAAAGCCTATTATGATATAATTAATATTACAGAACAAGTTCAATATTGCATTAACAATAGTAGTATCAATGATGGAATTGTAAATGTCCATGTAGCTGGATCTACAGGAGCAATTTCTACTGTAGAGTATGAACCTGGATTAGTAAAGCATGATATCAAAAATCTTTTAGAAAAACTAATACCATACGATGATCGCTACAAACATCATGACACTTGGCACGATTATAATGGCGCCGGACATTTAAGAAGTTTCCTAATTAAAACATCCCAAATTTTTCCATTTAAAAATCAAAAATTGATTTTAGGGGCTTGGCAGCAGATTATATTCATCGAATGTGACGAAAAGGCGAGATCTAGAAAAATATACTGTATGATTATTGGCGATTAAAGAAATTCAGATAATATAAAAAAAATAATTTGTTTTATTTTGTTTTAGATTGTTTTATCAAATTGTCCAATTCTGTTATAATAATTTGATATTTGTCCCGAAGCCGAATTTTATCAAATTTATCTTTAAGATCTATGACCGATTTATCAAATTGTTTTACTTGTTCAGTAAAAACAGGGATTTTTCTAAATGTTTTATAAGAATTTTCTTTGAGACTAATTTGAAACTCTAGATTTTCTAAAAATTTGTTTTCTACTTCTGTCAATCACATCATCCTCTTTTATAAATTAAATCATTGAGTAAAATCAGAGCATTTGCTTTAAAAAATATAAATATCATATAAATGTCATGGTACTCGCGTTAAAATCACTATTCTTTTAGTAGATTCTCTCAAGAAATCAAAATTATAAACATAGGAGTAATATTTAGATACTTTCTCGATATTATAGCAAACAATATATCCAATATCCTTAAATTAAAATTTAAAATCTCTTTTTGGTATTCGCAGAAATTTAAATTTATAAGAATCTATTATTTTATTAAACTCAAAAAATACCATTAATAAGTATGAGTTGGATTCAATGGAGTCATTCCTAAAAGTAATCATCAGTGGGCTCGATAACGCTGGCAAGACTTCAATTTTAACAGCATTAGACAAAAAATATGATTTTGAAAAGGATATTGTTCAACTTAAACCTACTATTAGAGTGGAATACCACAAGATGAATTTCCTAAGAAGCAACACTGTATTCTGGGATATGGGGGGACAAGAAACTTATCGAGAGATCTACGTTAATTATCAAGATGTTTATTTTGATGTTACTGATTTACTTATCTATGTAATCGACATTCAAGATCCTGATCGATTTAATAGCTCTCTTGAATATTTAAATGCGATTTTAACATTTTTCTCAGAAAGTGAAATGCATGTTCCGATAATACTTACTTTTCATAAATATGATCCTGATTTAAGGAATGATGAGGTAATTTTAGAAAATATTGGAATATTAAGAGAAAAGATTTTAAATCAATATCCTGAATTTAACATTTTATTTCAACAAACATCAATTTATGATATTATTTCAATCGTTCAGTTAGTTTCATATGGTCTTTCTGTTTTTGATAAAAAATTTTTTGAACTTTCAGAATTATTAGAATATTATTTAGAAATTTTTAATAGTCAAGCTCTAATTGTATTTGATCGAAACGGTATTATTATTTCTGAATATTACAGTGATATCGGACCAGAAGTTTATGTAGAGTTGTTAGAATCCATTAAAGAGCATCTCTTCTTACTTAAACGGATGGAAGAGGAAAAATATGAAGGAACTTTTGATTTTACTTCATCTGAAGGTCAACTCTTTTCATATTTACTAAGAACGAAAATAAGGAATGAAATGTTTTTCGTGTCAGCAGTACTTAAAGAACAACTAAAAGAAAAATTCTTTGAAAGATTCCCTGAATTTCTTGATGATTTAACTAAGATTTTAGAACAATTAATATAAACCAAATTAAAGGGAAAAGAATAATCTTAATCTATAGCTAGAAGACTTCGAGCTTTATCTTTTAGTTTTTGTTTTTTGTTTCTATGATTTTCAACGAATTTTAATACTTTCTCAACACATTCTTGTTTATGATCTCCACACATTAATTCTCCTTTAACACACATTTCAAAGTCATTCGCTAATTTCTCATCATCTTCTTCAAAGTGATACATCAACATTTTATAAATCATGCACTTTTGAGGTTCACCACCTAATTCACGTTGTTCTTTTTGATTTCTCCTTCCTCCTGTTAAAGCACCTTTAATCTTTATCTCAATTGATTCAAGAGGTTCATTAAAAGTAAAATAACTGTTTGGATTTCTTTTAGCCATTTTTTCTGAACCATCTATACCTGCTAACAAGTAATGATACGTCGCTCCCGGTAAGAAAAATTTCTTATAATTTCTTCGGGTTAAATCTCTAGTAAGACGTATATGGGGATCTTGATCAATTCCTACTGGTACAACTGTAGGTTGTGGATCACCTACCACTTGAGGTAAAATTATATCACCAACTTGAACTAGCGAGGAAATATAGAGACCGAATGTTCGCTCTCCATAAATAGCGTTTAACATATTCAGTGTAACTAACCTACTTACCTTAAAACAAACGTCTTTAACAATTGGTTCTTTTGATTGTCTCCAGATATACGCCTTTTCTGGAGATGGATCTAAGCCAAGTGCCAAAATATCTGCAAGGTTATCTATTGCGAATTCTTCTGCTTCCTCCCATGGTATCCCGTTATCTTCCCATGATTCGATATCAGCCAATGCATAATAAGCTTTTCCTCCCATTTTCTGAAATTCAACAATCTCTAAAGCAGTAGTTAGTGTTCCCAAATGGAACGGTCCAGATGGTTTAATACCACTCATTACTGCCCATGGTTGACCTTTATTAATAGCTTTAAATATAATATCTAAATCACGATGGCCAAAAATTATTTTTCTTCGAATAAACCGATTTGTAATCATTTTTTGCCTTAGTGATTCTGTAATTTCCTCGATTCCAAACTCTTTAATTAATCTAGCATAATCTTCTTCTTCTATTGCTGAAGCCCCCCATGGATCTATTTTAAAATCGTCAACCATGCTTTTCATCACTCTTTTGATATTTGTTGATATTAAAAATATATACAGAATAATAAATTTTGATACATTTGAATTAAGTTTCAAAAAGTCTGTAAAAACTGGTGTTAAAAAATTTTCAATGAAAGTAAGATTTTTCTAAACTTTTATATAGTTCTCAGAATAAAATATATTGATCCTAATTACTTCATAATTATCTTTAGGTTGTTTCTTGATGAAAAAAGAGAAAGTTCTAGATGAAATTGATCGCAATATATTAAAAATTCTTCAAGAAAACGCGAGAGAGAGTTATAGAGAGATCCAAGAAGAATTAGGCATCTCAATAGGGACTATACATAATAGGATTTCAAAATTAAAGAAGAATGGTGTAATTGAGGGGTATACTCTGCGCCTAAACAATGAAAAACTAGGCTATAAATTAACCTTTCTCATAAGAATCAACTGTGATGGCAAATTTACTGAAGAGATCTTAAATGACCTTACGAACATTCCTGAAGTATGTTCAATCTTTCATACAACTGGGGAACAATCAGCAGCCTTAATTTGTAGATTCCAGGAGAGCAGTCAAGTCCATGACTTCATTAGGGAGCTTAATAAAAAAGAATATATTATACGGACCGTCTCTAATATGGTTCTTAAGGAGTACAAAAACAGTTCTTATGTCAAGTTTGTTTAATATACTTTATAGACAAGATCGGCTAAAATAAATCTTTAATATCATCTGGAGTTATTCTTGATATTCTATCTAGCTTCTTCTTTTGTAGAAATTTAAAAAGATCAATTTTCTCATAATTGTTTATACCGATCTATCGGAAAATTTTTATGAAATTGTGATTTAGAGATCATTAAATAGAATTCAAATTATTAATATAAAATGTGAAAAAAAGTGTCTAATGTACCGATAATTATACTCAAAGAAGGAACAGAGGAAGTTCGTGAGAGAGAAGCACGAAAACAGAACATTACAGCTATGGTTGCGATTGCTGAAACTGTACGGTCCACTTTAGGACCCAAAGGAATGTCAAAAATGCTTGTTGATTCCTTAGGAGATGTTACAATTACAAACGATGGTGCTGAGATTCTCAAAAATTTAGATATTGAAAATATAGCAGCGAATATGATGGTTAATGTGGCAAAATCTATTGATGATGATATTGGTGATGGAACTACTTCTGCAGTAATTTTTTCTGCTACTTTATTAAATAACGCCTTAGAATTGATTGAACAAGATATCCATCCAAAACCTATTACTCATGGATATAAATTAGCTGCTGATAAGTCTCTTGATATAATAAAAGAAATTGCAACAAAAATTTCGAATGATGATGACGAGGTTCTTAAAAATGCAGCCAAAACTGCAATGAATGCTAAAGATATTGCTCCATTAAAAGATTTTTTTGCAGACTTAGCCCTAAAAGCAATTAAACAGATAACAGATGAGGAGGGGAATACATTTGCAAAAATAAGCAATGTAAAAATCGTTAAAGCACCAGGGAAATCCCTTAGAGATACAGAATTAATTAATGGAGTATATACTCAAAAAGAAAAAATAAATGCAATGATGCCTGATTCTATAAAAAATGCAAAAATCGCTGTTATTAGACGAAAATTAGATGTTAAAAAGACTGAATTTGATGCCCAAGTTCGAATATCTAGCCCCTCTGAAATTCAAAAATTCCTCGACCAAGAAGATAAAATCCTTATGGATTACTTGAAAATATTTAAAGATTTAGGGGTTAACATGGTTGTAGATAGTAGTGACGTCTCTGACAAATTTGGTGCTTATTTAGCAAGAGAAGGAATCCCAGCTATTAAAAATGTTGGTGAAAGTGATTATAAATCGATCTTAAAAGCTGTAGGAGCAAAATTAGTAGATGATTTAAGTTTGCTTTCTGAAGATGATTTAGGATTTGCTGAAAAAGTCTATTTTGAAAAAATTGGTGATGATGAATATACTTTATTTACAGGATGTAAAAATCCTAAGTCTGTGTCAATATTGCTCAAAGGTGGTCTTGATAAGATTCTCAGTACCGCAGAAGTATCATTAAATGATGTATTGTCTGTCATTGCCAAAATTATTGACACTAAAACTGTTGTAGCAGGTGGAGGTGCAATTTATATGGAACTTGCAAAGAGGATAAGAACGTATGCGAGTGAGATCGGTGGAAAAGAACAACTTGCTGTTAATGCCTTTGCTTTAGCACTTGAAGAAATCCCAAAGACATTAATAAAGAATGCTGGATTAGAAGAAATTGAACAAATGACTGAATTAAGGGCAGCACATAAAACTGCAGATGATAAATGGATCGGAATTGATACGATTACTAATACAATTGGAGATAATTTTAAAAGAGGAATCGTTGAACCTGCCGAATTAATCAACCATATCATTAAATCTGGGAGTGAACTAGCTAATTTAATTTTAAGAGTGGATAGAATTATTAGTGCGAAGGGTAGTAAACCAGAAGGTTTGTAAGATCCTTAGAATAAATTTTTTTTTAAATCTCTTTTTTTATTTTTTAATTTTTACAGGTTAAAATCTTCACAAAATATTAATTATAATCTTAGAAATCTAAAAAAATCAAAAAAGAAAAATTAAAAAAGTTCAAAAATTTAATTATAACACATTTAAGGTCATTTGTAATTGATTCTATAGAAAAAATTGCTAAATAAAATTAAGATGGAAGTTCTTAACAATAACAATCTTGAAAAACTAAAGACTCTAAATAACAATAATGTCCTAAAAATTGTAAATGAGTTTGTCACTTTATGTAAACCCTCTAAGGTCATAGTTATAACAGATTCAAAAGAAGATATTGATTATGTAAGAGACCGAGCTGTTGAGCTTGGCGAAGAAGCGAGATTAGATCTGAAAGGCCATACTATACATTATGATGGATTTTCTACAATGGCTAATCACGATCAAGCAAGGGACAAGGAAAATACTCAAGTTCTAGTACCTAAAGAGGCTGTAGATTCTTATCCTTGGATAAATACAATGGAAAGAACAAAAGGTTTAAAAGAAATATTGGAAATAATGGATGGATGTATGGAAGGTCATGAATGTGTAGTAAGGTTCTTTTGCTTAGGTCCTAAAAATTCTAAATTCTCAATACTTGCACTTCAATTAACAGATTCGTATTATGTTGCCCATTCAGAAGATCTTCTTTATAGAGCTGGATATGAGGAATTTAAAAGATTGAATGGATCCGATGACTTTTTCTATTTTATTCATTCTTCGGGAGAATTAACGGGAGATCCTCCGGTGACAAAAAACCTTGATAAAAGGAGAATTTATATTGACTTAAAAGAACAACGAGTACTTTCAGTAAATAATCAATATGCTGGAAATTCACTTGGATTAAAAAAACTTGCCTTACGTTTAGCAATTTATAAAGCTAATAATGAAGATTGGTTAGCAGAACATTACTTTATAATGGGTGTTCACCCAAAAGGAAAGAACAGAACTTCTTTCTTCTGTGGTGCATTTCCCTCCGCATGTGGTAAGACTAGTACTGCTATGCTACCTGGACAAACCATTGTTGGAGATGATATAGCATATCTTCGAGTTTGGGAAAAAGATTATGCCCATTCTGTGAACATTGAGAGGGGTATTTTTGGAATTATCAAGGATGTAAATGCTAAAGATGATCCTGTTATATTTGATGCACTCACAACCCCTCGTGAAACTATTTTTTCTAATGTACTTGTAAAAGATGGGACTCCTTATTGGATCGGAGATGGAAGATCGATCCCAGATGATGGGTTGAATTTTTCAGGTAATTGGAATAAAGGAAAGAAAGATAAGAATGGGAAGGAAATACCTCATGCACATCCAAATGCTCGTTATACAATTCGTATTGAAGAACTAGACAATGCGGACCCAAATCTACATAATCCTGAGGGAGTACCAGTGCATGGTATTTTTTACGGAGGTCGTGATAGTGACACAATGCCCCCAGTAGTTGAAAGCCTCGATTGGGAACATGGTGTTTTTCTAGGGGCTTCTATTGAATCAGAAACTACATCAGCTACGCTAGGTGCCGAAGGAGTTAGAACTCAACAACCAATGGCAAATTTAGATTTTATGGTAGTCCCACTTGGAAAATATTTAGAAAATCACCAAAAATTTGGCAACAGATTAGATCACTGCCCTAAAGTGTTTGCTACTAATTATTTTCTCAAAAATAAGGAAGGAAAATATCTAAATGGTATTTTAGATAAGCTCTGTTGGATAATATGGGCAGAAGGACGCACGAACAACGATTTTGAGGCTATAAAGACACCTATAGGCTTTATACCCGAATTTTCAGATTTAAAAACATTGTTTAAACAATATCTTGATAAGGATTATAAAGAAGAGGATTATATTGAACAATTTTCTATAAGACCTGAAAAACTGCTACAAAAAATAGAGCGCATCGAAGCTATGTATAAAAAAGAAAAGGACGTTCCTCAATTTTTCTGGAAAATACTAGATAACCAGAGGTCTAGTTTAAAGAATTTACAAAATGAGTATGGTATGGAAGAAATTTCTCCTTTGCTTTTAAAAAAAGAAAATCCATAAAAAATGTTATTATACTAGATATTTTAATCCAGATTTTACCTTATAGGTCTTAGAAATCCTATCTAATTCAATAAATCGTTTAATTTCTAAATTGTTTAAGAAATCTCGCATTTGAACCTGATCTTTTTTTAATTCTTGCGCTAATCCTTCAATATCATTCTCATAAGTACGAAGAGTCTGGAGTAATGAGGAATATTCTTCATAGATATGATTAACCAAATGTGTAATAGATTCTCTTATATTCAAACCAGTTTTTGTGCTTGTTGGAAAGATTTTACTATCTTCAGGCAAATAATTTTGTGAACGGACTACTTCTGGAGGGCGAGCACCTTCAACATCCTGTTTATTTGCCAAAAAAGTTATTGGAATATTAGGAGGTAATATTTTTCTAATAGAATTTAATATCATAATTGCACTATCATCTTTTTCA
>CAZBNW010000011.1:0-9455 GCA_964493385.1 uncultured archaeon
GGATTATCTCCGCTGAGTGGAGATGGTCCAAGTTCTTTAATTTGGTTAGTAAAATCTTTAACAACCTCAGTAAACCTTTTACCTTCAGAAGCAGAAACCCATTCTAATCTTACTCTATTATCAAGGTTTATAAAGCTAAGAAATCTTTTAACCATATTAAATTTTTTTTCTGCCTCGTAATTTCCTTCAAGATAATGACAATCGCCAAGATGGCAACCCATTACAATTACTCCATCGATTCCTATTTGAAGAGCTTTAAAAATAAATTTAGGATCAACTCGACCACTACACATAATCCTTATTACTCTAATATTTGTTGGATATTGGAACCTACTCACACCGGCTAAATCAGCACCTGCATATGAACACCAATTACACAGAAATCCTAAAATTTTCGGCTCAAAACTCATTATGCTTCTCTACCTCCATATGCATATATTTCAGATAAAATTTGCTCATCTGTAAAATGTCTAATTATTATAGCATTATTACAACAAGTAGCTCCGCAGACTCCGCATCCTTTGCAAAGAACTTGAGTTATTTCAATCTCATCTGCTTCATTTTTATTAATTGCTTTATATGGGCAAACTGTAATACAAACTTCACAACCGGTACATAGATTTCTATTGTATTCTGGTAAAAATGAAGTAGCACCCTCAACAACAGCTTTAGCGTTCATTAAGGGTATTAAAGCTCTTGATGCCGCTCCCAGAGCTTGACTTATAGATTCTGTTATATTTTTTGGACTTTGAGCAGTTCCACAAACAAAAATTCCATCTGTTGCGAAATCAATTGGTCTTAATTTGGGATGTGCTTCAAAAAAGAATCCATTGCTATCTATGGGGACTTTTAAGATCTCAGATAATTTTTTATTTTCCTCCCATGCTATTAAGGGTGAAGCAAGAACTATCTTGTCTAAAGATAGTTCAAATTTCATCCTTGTTAAAGCATCAAAAACATCTAATATTAAGTTATTATTAATATTCTTTAATATAGGGGGATTCTCAGGTTTATATTGTATAAAATTTATCCCCTTTTCTCTAGCTTTTCTATAATAAATTTCTTCCTCAAAAGAGACTCTAATATCTCGATATAGTATATAAATTTGAGAGTTAGGATATTGGTTCTTAATAATCAATGCATTTTTAATAGAATCAGCACAACAAGTCAATGAGCAGTAAGTTCTTCCCTCCACTTCACGGGAACCAACACACTGAATAAATGCAATTGATTCACCATCTTGTAGTTGCTTATTTCGAATTAAACCTTCAAATTCTAAATTTGTAAATACATTTTTATTTTCTTCGTAGAGATAATAATCATTTGGCTTAAATTCCTGCCCACCTACAGCAACAATAATAGTGCCAGCTTCAACTAGTTTTTCATTTCCATTTTGCTCAATAGTAACTTGAAAATTCCCAATTGAACCACTCACAGCTTCTACTGTTGATGAAGTAAAAAATTCTATATTAGGATTTGTCTTTATTGCTTGAATCATCGGAGTTAATATCTTTTCTGGAGGAACACCATTAAAATTAATAGTATTTAAATTCCGAATAAAACCTCCAAGATTTTCTTTCTTCTCAACAAGATATACTTTAAATCCTTTCTTTGCTATAGCCAATGAAGAGGTCATACCTGCAATCCCTCCACCTATAATTAATGCAGTAGGTAATACGTCTACTTCAATATCATATAATGGTTCTACAAAACGAGATTTTGCAATAGCCATTGAAATGTGTTCTTTCGCTTTTTCAGTTCCTTTTTCGGGTTCATTCATATGAACCCAACTGACTAATTCTCTTATGCTAGCGAATAAAACGAGATATGGATTAAGACCTGCTTTACGACAAGTACCTTGAAAAAGAGGAAGATGTGTTCTAGGAGTACAGGCTGCAATAATAACTCTATTTAAATCATGTTCTTCAATTGCCGCGATAATACTATTCTGAGATTCTTCCGAACACGTATATAAATTCCTTTCTACATAGACTACATCAGGAACATTTTCAATTTCTTCAGCTATCTTTTCAACATCCACAGTACCTGCTATATTTGAACCACAATGACAAATAAAAACACCGACCCGTGGAGGATCATCTTTAGACACTTTTTTTTCAATTATTTCTTCTTCTATTTCTTCAACGATTTTAAGTGTTGTTCTACTGGCGGCTTTACTGGCTGCTCCACTAGCTTCAGCTACACAAGTTGAAATATCTTCTGGACCATGGGCACATCCGCACATATAGATCCCAGGAACGCTGGTTTCTATAGTATTGGTTAATGACACTGACTTAAAAAAACCATATTCATCTGTCTCCACACCTAATATTTCAGCCAATTTTTTTGTGCCAGAGCTAGGTATAACTGCCGGATATAGAACGACCATATCTACTGTATCGAATTTAACTTCACCTGTAGTAAAATCAGTATGTCTTATTATTATATCGTGAGTTTCTGGATTTTCATAAATTTTATTAGGTAAGCCCTTAATATAATGAACTCTATACTCATCTTTTGCTCTTTCAATAAATTCATTATGATTCTTTCCGATTGTTCGTAAGTCATTATAATATACCAAGATTTCTGCATCAGGATGGTGTTCCATTGTCATAATTGCTTCTTTTGTAGCATACATACAACAAATCCTAGAACAATAAGGTTTTAAATCCTCATTTCTTGACCCAACACAAAGAATAAATCCTATCTTATGTGGGTGTTTTCTATCATAAGGGCGTACTATTTCACCTTTACTTGGTCCTGATGCACACATAATTCGTTCATATTCTAAAGATACTACGACGTTTGGATACTTCCCATATCCATATCTCTTTAATGAGGAAACATCCATTAAATCAAAACCAGTAGCTATTATAATAGAAGCTACTTCGATTTCGATTTCTTTTGGCTTTTGTTCAAAATCTATTGCCTCTGCTTCACAGTTTCTATCACATAATGTACAAATACCATGATTTAAATAAAGACATTTATTTTCATCTATACTATAAACGGCAGGAACTGCTTGAAGAAAAGGAATATTAGCAGCATGATTATCTTTTAAACCTACATCAAATTCATTGGGTATTCCTCTAACAGGGCAGATCTCTGCACAATCACCACAGCCGGTACATTTATCTTCATTAATATATCGAGGTTTACGTAGAATATTTATCTTAAAAGCAGATCCATTACGAATAGGGGTAACTTGTTTTATTTCTGAATATGTAAAAAGCTTGATTCTAGGATGGCGAGCGCATTCGACCATTTTAGGTGCTAAAATACATATTGAACAATCTAAAGTAGGAAAGGTTTTATCTAATTGAGACATTTTACCTCCTATTGAGGGAGATTTTTCTATTAAATAAACGGAATGACCTTGATCTGCTAAATCTAGAGAGGCAGAAATTCCAGTTATGCCTCCTCCAATTACTAAAACTTGGTTTTCATAATTATTAATTTGTGTCATATTACTCTCAAATTTTAACCTTTTTTATTAGAGATATTTAATAAAATTTCAATAATTCCAACTTCAATAACGAGAGGAATTTTAGAATAACTTTCCAATAATCACACCGATTCTTTATTTTTTAGATTTATTAATAGTCATTCTTCTAAACAAATCAATTTTTTTGGATTTCCATTCAGAAAGTCCCATTGTTTTGGGGGTAAACTTTTCAATATATCCATCCGAGATTAAAGAATTAATTAGTTTCTGACCTTTTTCTGTCCTGATAATTATCATAGAATTTCTCTGAACAGCACCAGATCCTCCAAAACTAATATCTGAAAATCTACTTGTAAATTCGTCACATTCATGACAATGATTCCTCACAGCTTCATTAAAACTTTTTAATTCAACTTCATACACTTTGTTTACCTTATTAGTAATAAAAAAGTTCTTTTTAATGTTCATATTTGCTATATTTGATGGTTCTTCGTTAGTCTCGGCTTTTACAAGCTTAAACAATTTATCATAATCGAAATTTTCCATACAAAATAAACCAAAAACATATTTAACTACATGAGCTGGACTTATACTTAGATAATGCATTTTTCTAATGGCTCTACATTGGCATGGTGTTCCAACAAATGCCAAACGTAATTTGTCGACATCAAGAATATTTTTTTTCTCCATAATTTCTTCGGAGATAACATATAAATCTTCTAATGGTAAAATATTTGATGATATAGAATATCTTGTTCCCGCAGATTTTATTAAATCTTCTTTATTGTGTACCATTTTTGGAATAGGGCTAAAGCTATCATCATATTCAGAAACAATAGCACCATCTATTTCATTTCTTTCAAATAAATAAGTTAAAAGAGTTGTTACTAAACCACCATCCTGTCCATATTCTTTTATTTTTTCATCTGTAGTTTTTGCTGCGATAACATCACGAATGAAACCTAACTCGTCTTTAATTTGATATGCGTCTGTAATTTGTTGTATTAAAGGTGAAGTTTGGGGACATATATAATAACATACTCCACATTCTTTACAATTATCAACATTCTCTTCTGAAATAAATTTAGGTGTATATCCCTCTATTGTGATGACATCAAAAGCTTGACTTGTACAATAAGCAACGCATGCTCCACAAGCACAACATTTATTAGTATTAATAATTTCCTTTTCAAGTTCTTTAAAGGTTTTCACTTCTTTTAACAATGACTTCTTTGATTTTACTTCTTCCATTTGATTTTCTCTTTTTTTTTTTAATTCTAATTATATTATCAATTTGTTATTGAATATCGATATTAATTATGATTTTTGAATGGTCCTAATGAAATTAACTGTTCGGTGAAATCTTTTACAACATCTGCAAACTTAGCCCCTTCAGATGATGAAATCCATTCCAATCTAAGTCTTTCTGTTTCAATTCTTAAAAGATCAAGCAAATTTTTGGTTTTTTTAATTCGCTCCTCAGCTTTTTCATTTCCTGAAATATAATGACAATCCCCAATATGGCATCCACAAACCAAAACTCCATCACTCCCATGATTAAATGCATCAAGTATTAACGCTGGTTGAATTCTCCCCGAACACATTACTCTTATTATTCTTATGGAGGTTGGATATTGAAAACGACTTACTCCGGCTAAATCAGCTCCAGCATAGCCACACCAATTACACAAAAATGTAACGATTTTCGGAATAAACTCTTTTTTATTTTTTTCCATCTTTATACACCTTCTTCTCCTAAATATGATTCAATCATAACGATTAGTTGTTGATTTGTAAAATGTTTTAAGGATATAGCTCCAACTGGGCAAACACCAACACAGCTTCCACACCCTTTACAAATTGCTGGAAGGACTCTAGATTTATATCGGGTTAAGCTTACAGATGGATCTACTGAATCCCGTATAGCTTTAAATTCAATTTCAGTTTCAATTATATCAATAGCATCAAATATACACATATCCCTACATTCGCCACAGCCAATGCATTTATTCTCTTCAATTTCTGCAATTGAACCAATAATTTTCATTTTGTCTTTCGATAAAATTGTACCAGCTCTAGCTGCAGCACCTTTTGCTTGTGCAATTGATTCATTAATAAATTTTGGCCATTGAGCAGCACCGCATAAGAAAATTCCATCGGTAGCAAAATCAAGAGGACGTAATTTAACATGTGCTTCTAGAAAAAATCCATTTTGTTCAAGTGGAACTTTTAACATTTGTGATAATTCTTTATTTTCTGCTGGTAGAAAGGCAGCGCTCAGTACAATAAGATCCGGCTTAAGAACGATTTGTTCATTTAATAATGAATCATTTACAGTAACCATTAAGTCATTATCTATTGAATCGACATTTGGTTCGAAATCTTTATCGAATCGAATAAAAATTATTCCTTTTTCTCTTGCTTCCCTGTAATAATCCTCTTTAAAACCATAAGTTCGAATATCTCTATATAAAATGCAAATATTAATTTTTGGGTTTTTCTCTTTTAATTTTAGAGCATTTTTTATCGCAAGAGAACAACATATTCTATGACAATTAGGTCGTTCTTCATTTCTCGAGCCCACGCATTGAATCATTACGATTGTTTCTGCATTTACTTCATTTTCAATAATTTTTTGTTCCAATTCTAGTTGAGTCAATATCCGTTTATCATTTCCATATAAATATTCCTTCGGTTTATATTCTGTTCCACCAGTGGCTACTATAATTACTCCAGTCTCAAGTTGCTTTTTCTCACCATTTTGATTCACTGTGATTAAAAAATTGCCAACGAATCCTTGTACATCTTCAATGTTTGCACTCGTAAATGTTTTAACTTTTTCATGACTTTTAATTTGACTGATAAGGTTTTTGAGATATTCTTGAGGATCCCCACCCTCTAAAGCATAATGTATATTTCTTACAAGCCCTCCAAACTCTCCTTCTTTTTCAATTAAATAAACTTCATAACCTTGATTTGCTAATTCCAATGCGGCATTCATTCCCGCTATTCCGCCACCTATTACTAGCCCAGAATGCGTAACATCTACAGATGTCTCATAAATAGGTTCTAAAAGTTTTGCTTTGGAAACATACATTGCTACAAGGTCTTTCGCTTTTTCTGTTGCTTTTTCATGTTCGGACATGTGAACCCAGGAACAATGTTCCCGTATGTTTGCTAATTCAAATAAATAAGGATTTAGACCTGCTTCTCGAATAGTATTTTGGAAAAGAGGTTCGTGTGTTCGAGGAGTACAAGAAGCAACAACGATCCTGTTTAATTTATGTTCATCTATTTTTTGTTTTATTTTATCTTGAGTATCTTGGGAGCATGTATACAAATTTTCTTCAGTATAAGCAACATTAGGAAGAGTTTTGGCAAATTCAACTACTTCTGGAACATTTACAACTCCCCCGATGTTTATACCACAGTTACAAATAAACACTCCAATCCTAGGTTCTTGATCTTCAACTAATAATTCGGGAGGATATTCTTTTATGGTTGTTAATGTGTTTCTTGCATCAGAAAGCATAGTGGATGCTTTTCCAGCAGCACCGCTGGCTTCTGCAACTGTTTCAGGGATATCTTTGGGACCAGAAAAAGCCCCACAGACAAAAACTCCCGGTTTATTCGTCTCTAGGGGAGTAAATAAATTGGTGGAACAAAAATCATATTTATTCAGATTGATTCCCAATCTCTTGCTCAATTCAATAGCATGAATCGAAGGTTGTAAACCTACGGAAAGAATTACCATATCAAAAATTTCTTCTCCTACTTCCCCAGTCAGCGTATTTTCATAAGAAACGATTAAATTTTTTGTAATTGAATCTTCGTTTATTAATGCAGTTCTTCCTCTTACAAATTTAATCCCTAGTTCTTGAGCTCTCAGATAATATTCCTCAAATCCTTTCCCAACAGTCCTCATATCGATAAAATTGATATGACAATCTATGTCAGGATTATGCTCTTTTGTTATAACAGCCTCTTTTATTGTATACATACAACAAACAGCTGAGCAATACCCATGCTTTATTTTTGTATTTCTCGAACCGATGCAATTTAACCATAAGATCTTTTTAGGAACCTTATTATCTGAAGGACGGATAATTTCGCCTGTAAATGGGCCTGAGGCACTGAGAATACGTTCGAATTCTATGCTTGTTATAACATTTGGATATTTACCATATCCATAAAGATTCCCTATTTCTGGTATATATTCGTCAAATCCAGGGGACAAAATCACAGACCCAATATTGATGGAAACCGTTTCATCAGTTTGTTCATGGTTGATAGCATCAGCCAGACATGCTCTCACACATTCTAAACACTCGCTACAGATTCCGCAGTTGAGACACCTTTTTGCCTCTTCAAGGGCAGTGTTCTCATCCATTCCCATTGTGAATTCCTTAAAGTCCTTCTTACGCTTTCTGGGGGAAATTAAAATGTTGTTTTTCCGTGGTTGAAGATGAAACCTCTCCACATCATCGATGTCATCTATAGTTACTACGTCATCTTCATTATAATCAGGGATTGTTTCTGTTACCTTTAAGATATCCTCACCCTTCAGATATCTCTCTATGACTATCGCCGCCTTGTTCCCTGTTGCTATTGCATCTATTGCAGAACCGGGACCTGTTACTATCTCCCCTCCAGCAAATACTCCATGCATGGATGTTTGAAAATTATTCTTATCAATCTTAATACCCCTATCAACCTTGATCTCATTATCTAGGAATGTTAAGTCAGATGTTTGACCTATTGCCACAATGGCCATATCCCCTTCAATTAACTCTTCCGTACCTGGGCTAAGAACGGGGTTAAACTGACCATCCTCATCAAATACAGAACTGCAAAAGAGGGTTTCTACACCAATAACCTTACCATCTTCCCCAATGAACCTTTTAGGACCTCGGCTCATATGAATTGTTATTCCCTCTTCCTTTGCCTCTTCAACCTCCCATGGGTGAGCAGGGATTATATCCTCAGACTCAAGCATTATAAGATGAACTTCTTCTGCTCCTTTTCTTAATGCGGTTCTACCTGCATCAAAGGCAACATCTCCGCCCCCGATTACCAATACCCTCTTACCAACTGTGACTTCCTTGCCCAAATTACAACTCTTAAGGAATGCAATCGCGGGGATCACATTCTCAAGATCTTCTCCTTCGATGTTTAAACTTCTGTTATTGGGCAATCCTACCCCGATATAAACTGCTTTATAATCTTTAAGTAGGTCCCTTATAGTAAGTCCAGGAGGACCTATTGGGGTGTTTGTCTTTATTTCAACACCATATCTCTTGATATGTTCGATATCTGCATTCAGGATCTCTGGTGGCAATCTGTAATCAGGGATACCCAATCTAAGCATCCCACCTATGACTTGTTCTTTTTCGAATATTGTGACAGAATAACCCCGTCTTGCTAAATGATATGCAACAGTAAGTCCGGAAGGACCTGAGCCAATAATTGCGACTCTTTCTTCCTTCTTATCTTCCAAAAATTCAATTTTCTCCTCAATATTATCCCTTACATAATCAGCCACAAACCTCTTTAGTCCACAGATATTTATAACTTCTTCTAACTCTCCTCTATTACAGGCAGTCTCACAGGGATGAGGACAAATACGACCTATTACAGAAGGGAGGGGACATCTTTCTCTAATGAGGTTTACAGCTTCTAGATAATTTCTGTTAGAGATTAAAGCAACATATCCTTGGGCGTTTACATGGGCAGGACAAGCATTCTTGCAAGGTGGTATACCTCGCTTCTCTATCAACACCTTTAAAGGGACGGCTTGAGGGAACTGAAGATATATAGCCTTTCTATCATTCAATTTCTCATTGAATTCATCAGGAACATTAACAGGGCATTGCTGAATGCATTCCACACAACCAGTGCATTTGTCTTCAAAGATAAATCTCGCCCTTTTGTTGATCGTGGCATTAAAATTTCCAGGTTTTCCTTCCAGATTTATGATATCTGCGTTTGTAATCAGTTCAATATTGGGGTG